>JAIPFO010000260.1 GCA_021736565.1 Phycisphaerae bacterium
ATGCCAATGGCATTACTGCCGCCGCCGACACAGGCCACCACCATACTGGGCAATCGTCCGAGTCGCTCCAGGCACTGCCGGCGGGTTTCTTCGCCGATCACCTTCTGGAAATAGCGCACGATCGACGGGTACGGGTGCGGGCCCGCGGCGGTACCGAACAGATAAAAGGTATCATCGACATGTCCCGTCCAGTAACGCAGCGCATCGTTGATGGCGTCTTTGAGGGTGCCGCTGGCCCCATCAACCGGGATCACCTCGGCACCCAACAGCCGCATTTTCTGCACATTGGGCCTCTGCCGTTCGATATCGACCCTGCCCATAAAGATCTTCACTTCCATCCCCATCATCGCCCCGATCGTCGCGGTCGCCAGGCCATGCTGGCCGGCCCCGGTCTCGGCGATGAGCTTCTTTTTTCCCATGTATTTGGCCAAAAGACCCTGGCCCAGGGTATTATTGAGCTTATGGGCACCGCCGTGCATCAAATCTTCCCGCTTGAGGAACACCCGGGCGCCCACCCGGGCGCTCAGTGCAGGGCTTTCATAAAGCGATGTCGGCCGTCCGGCGTAATCTTCCAGCAGGACCTTCAGCTCAGCGCAAAATGTAGGATCATTGCGATATTTTTCAAACGCCGCCTCCATCTCTTCCAACGCCGGCATCAGCACTTCCGGTACATAATAGCCGCCAAACTGACCATATCGCCCTTCGTTTTTCATTCTTAGCTCCAACTTAATCGCGGCCCGGTGGGCACAAATTAATCCCATCCCCCCGGGCGGGCCTCAGCCCACCCGGAAAAGACAGGGAATTTTCATGATACGGGTATCATTCTCAGCCATTCTTCTTGGCAAAATCCTGCATAAAGTCTACAAAGTCCTGCACCGAGGCCAGGTCCGTGGCATTATACATTGAAATCCGGATCCCGCCGATACTGCGATGTCCTTTAATGCCCACAAAACCCGCCGCCTGACCTTCGGTCACGAATTTCTTCTCGAGCTCTTCGGTCTGGAGGTTGAAGACAACATTCATCAACGAGCGATCGTCCGGGGCGATCGTATTGGTATAGAACCCGTCGGCAGAGTCGATGGCGTTATAGATCAGCTTGCCTTTTTCGTTATTCTGCTGCTCGATAGCGGCCACGCCCCCTTTACCCTTGATCCATTTGAGGACCAGGTTGACCATGTAGATCGCAAAGGTTGGCGGGGTATTGAACAGCGAATTATTATCTGCATGTGTGCCATAACTCAAAATAGTGGGCAAGCCTTTATTGCACTTGGCCAGCATGTCATCACGAATGATCACAACCCCCAGCCCTGACGGTCCCAGGTTCTTCTGGGCCCCGGCGTAAATCACCCCAAACGGCGAGGGGTCAAACTTGCGTGACAGGATATCACTGGACATATCCCCTACCAGCGGCACATTGCCGGCATTCGGGAACGTTTTCCACTGCGTACCATAAATCGTATTATTGGAGGTGATGTGGCAATAAGCGGCTTTAGGGTCCAAATCCAGGTCTGCCTGGGCAGGCATGGTCTTAAAAACGCCATCCACTTCGGTTGTCGCCGCCACCCGGCCTTTAGCAATAATATTGGCTTCCTTATACGCTTTTTTACCCCAGGTACCGGTAACGACATAGTCAGCGGATTCACCCGGTGCGATCAGATTCATCGGCACCATGGCAAACTGGTGACTGGCCCCGCCCTGCAGCAACAGCACCTTGTAGTTATCACCCAACCCCATCAATTCCTTGATCAGGTCGATCGTCCCCTGGTGAACGGCATCATATTCTTTAGTCCGATGTGATATTTCCATCACACTGAGGCCCGTACCGCCAAAATCCATCATCTCATTACGAGCAATTTCCAGAACTTCCACCGGCATGGCTGCCGGACCGGCATAATAATTATGAGGACGCGTCATCAGTCAGTCTCCTTGTGCCCATCCAGGCATCTTAAATATAGTGTCATAAGTCAGATGGCAACCGGGCCTACACAGGCCGAAGCCACCACAAAAACAACGGGGCACTGTACCCTATCGGCCCTGAAAAATCAAACTAATTAAGACGCAGACGCTAAAAGTGTGTACGATACTAATTTCTAACAAGAGGCTCCTTCTCATTAACACCTGGTTTCAACCAGGTGATAGTATGATTCTATCCGCCATCTCTCCCTCCTCTCCGCCGGGCCACGCCCGGCGGAGAGGAGGGAGAATTGTTATGAACGCCGCCAGACACCTGGATAAATCCAGGTGTTAATGATACTATTTTGTTCTCCTAAGGAAGGGAACTACATTATTGTAAACCGTTACATAGCAAGTAGTTATCTTGTGACAGAACTATATTTCGCACACGTTAAAAGTCGACTTGCATCGTTTAAATCGTACTTTTAAGACGTGAAAAAGAGGCTTCAAATCCCGCCACGCCGTAAATGATGCGGGCATCGTTTTTGAAAGTCCTGTTTTTTTTGACGTGAGAGTTATTTTTTTTATTTCTTCTTATCCCTTATATATCAAGGAGTTATGTTATATTCATCGGTTCGATTGTTGCTTATTTCAAAAAAATACGAAGGTCTTCGTTGACAATACGAAGTTCTTCGTATATACTATAGGTGTAGTTTGGATTTGAACTGTTACAATATGAGCACCCGCGTCAATATGGAGTAATGTTATGGTGAAAGTTTTTAAGCAACCTACGGACAGGGAGTTGGATATTCTTCGGACATTGTGGGAGAGAGGATCTTGTACGGTTCGACAGGTTCATGAGGTCATGGGTGATACCGGCTATACTACCACGCTCAAGCTGATGCAGATCATGAGCGAAAAGGGGCTGGTGGTTCGCGATGAATCGCAGCGGACGCATATTTATCGCCCGGCCGAGGATGAAGCACATACCCAGGGTCAGCTTGTGGGGCATTTGATCGATAAGGCGTTTGGCGGGTCGGCGAAAAAGCTGGTGATTCAGGCATTGGCGGCCAATAAGGTGCCGGCCGATGAGCTTGAACGGGTTAAGAAAATGCTTGAGAAGATAGAAGGGAAGGAAAAATGATGATCTTAGCAAATATTATTGAGAGTCCCTGGGTCTATAAAATCGGGTGGACGCTGGTTCATTTTCTCTGGCAGGGGGCGGTTTTGGCCGTTTTACTGCTATTGGCCTTGCGGGTGCTCCGGCGGGCCAGGGCGGTTGTTCGGTATGGTGTTGGGTGTGCTGTTTTGCTGCTTATGGTTTTGGTGCCGTTGGTGACCTGTTTTGTGATTGAGGCGCCGAAGCAGGAATTGGGCGGTGATTATGAATTTGAGATGGAAATGCCGGAGATGGCATTTGGGGAATTTGAAGATACGGCGGTTGGGCCGGTTGAGGCGATGGAATTGCCGGTGGTGGTGGCCGCTGAGGTTGTCATCCCAGAGCCGGAACCGGAGCCGGAGGTGCGCGAGCCGTTTTTGCAGCGGGCCAGGGCTTTTTTGCAGCCTGCGCTGCCCTGGTTGACATTGGGATGGCTGGTCGGTGTGGCGGTCCTTTCGATTTGGAACCTGGCGGGCTGGAACTGCCTGCAGCGGTTCAAAAAGAAGATGAATATTGCTGTTTCGGCCGATCTTTTAACCCGGATGAAGGGGATCGCAGATAAAATGGGTGTCAGGCGAGCAGTTCGTATGGTGGAATCGGCCTTGATCAACTCCCCGGCGGTGATCGGATTCATCAAGCCGATGATTCTTCTGCCGACCTGTGCGATTACGGGGCTTAGCATCGGCCAGATCGAGGCGATTATTGCCCACGAGCTGGCCCATATCAAACGCAACGATTACCTGGTGAATCCCTTACAAACTGTTGTCGAGATTTTAGGATTCTACCACCCGGCCGTATGGTGGGTCTCGCGGAAAATCCGCATCGAACGCGAACACTGCTGTGATGATATGGCGATCGCCGTGACCGGTGACAATATCAGCTATGCCAAAGCACTGGTGAACCTGGCCGAAAATAAAGGGCAGGCACCCAATCTGGCAGTAGCGGCCCGAGGTGGAAATTTCTTCCAACGCATCGCCCGACTGGTCAAAAAAGATGAAGGGGATAATCCATCCAAGCGACTTTCGGCAGTATTGGCGGCGGTATTGATCTTTGCGATTGCAGTTCCGGCGGTGATTGCGATTAATAGTAGGAATAAGCCTGTTATTGAGGGAAACGAACCTACGGCCGCTGAGCTTATTGAGGATTTACCTACATCTGACAAAGGCACTGTCACCGGCCCAATTACATTTTCCAGTGAGTTACCATACAAAGTTTATGTTGGAGGTACGAATTTTTCTGGGGAGCTAATAGGTCAAACCGGTCCGGGCAGGTCGGCTATTGCAATACCAAATGATGTTTTCTGGTTTGTTGACCCTTTATTTGCTGGTGATATTACTTTCTCGCAGTATGTCGCTGAGATCAAATCTAAAAATATTCCAGGTGTACGTTTCAGTAATGGAAAATTTACCAATGATGATTTAAAATTATTATCCGATTTGCATGACCTTAAAATGTTAGCCATATCTGCCTCTGATAAAATTACTGATATATCAGCATTGTCAAGCCTCAAGTCACTTAAAGCTCTGAAATTAAGTTATTTTGATGGTCTTACAGATTTGCAGCCTTTGTCGGAAATGACTTCGCTTGAAGTATTAGGATTGAGTCGATCTGCCAATATTAAGGATATATCTCCTTTGGCAAAACTCAAATCGTTGCGAATGCTGATTCTGAGGAATTGCGATAAGATCAGTCAGGCCCAGATAGATAATCTTCTCAAGCAATTTCCCAAAGGGCAGCTAAAAACCAGCAGGTCATTTACCAGCCAATTACCTCTGGAAGTTATTTCGTGCCTTCCTGAGAGCCATTTATTGGAGGGGAGTACCGGGCCGGGTAAAAGAGCTGTTTTTATTCATCCGGGCACCTGGTTTGTTGAGCCTGTTTATAGAAGTAATGTTACATGGCAGCAGTTAATTGATGTAGTTAAGGCGGAAAAAATTCCTGGGATATCATGGCCTGGTGAGATCGATAATGAACAGCTGACGCAATTGGGACAATTGCCATGGCTGCAGTATCTTCAGGTGAAAAATTGTAAAGAGATTGACGATATTTCTGTTTTGGCAAAGCTAACGGCACTTGAAAATCTTTCATTATCGGAATGTAGTAACCTGAAAGATTTATCTCCACTGATAAATCTAAAGGCACTTGCAAGACTTAGAATGTTAGGTTGTGACAACTTGAAGGATTTATCTCCACTGACAAATCTCAATTCGCTCAAATCACTTTCTATCTCTGATGGCACTATTATTACCGACATATCACCATTGTCCCAATTGGATTCACTGGAAATATTGTGGCTGGATCAATTTAATAAGCTTAAAGATTATTCACCTTTATCAGATATTGTTTCATTGCGAGCGCTGTATGTGAGAAAATGCAAACAATTTAAAGATTTGACACCATTAGCGGGCCTGACTCAATTGAAGAAATTATTGCTTCCACCCGATGTGACCAATGAGCAATTAAGCTGGGTTATTAAAACCTGTCCTGGCTTGCAAGAACTTGGGATTCAATATAATAATACACTTACAGATATCACGCCTTTGGCTAAATTATTATCGCTCAAGTCTCTGAGTATTATCAACTGCACAAAAATAACAAA
>JAIPFO010000261.1 GCA_021736565.1 Phycisphaerae bacterium
CGACTTAGCGTCATTGCGGCTTTGCGTTAATTCTTATATTAATTATGGATAATAAAAAACAAAAAGTAATGGTTATTGGTGCCGCCGGGATGCTTGGCGGCGAGGTGGTGAGCCAGTTATTGGCGCGCGGGTATGACGTGGTGCAAACGGCCTGGCCGGATAATAACGCTGGTCAGATACTCCTGGATATTACTGACCAGGCGGCGGTGAATGAGCTGGTTGCAAAAGTTCGCCCGGTGGCGGTCTATAACTGCTCGGCGTTTACCGATGTGGATGGCGCTGAATCGCGGGAGGATATCGCTGCGCAGGTTAATGGCACCGGGGTAGGCACCCTGGCTGGGGCCTGCCGGGAGAATAACAGTTTACTAATCCACGTGAGTACCGATTATGTTTTTAATGGCGCCTCAGAGAAGCCATATCGCTGTACCGACCCGGTTTCACCGCAAACCGCTTACGGTCGAACAAAACTTATCGGCGAACAGAAGATCCAGGAGATCGCAAACAATTGGATCATTGTCCGGACCTCGTGGCTTTATGGCAGCGGCGGGAAGAACTTTGTCGATACGATCGTTTCCCTGGCCCGGCAGAAAGAAAACCTGAAGGTTGTCAGTGACCAACTGGGCTGCCCAACTTATGCGCCCGACCTGGCGAGATGCCTGATCGATCTGGCCCAAAAAGGAGGACAGGGGATGTATCATTTTTGTAATGGCCCGGCCTGCAGCTGGTTTGACTTCGCCCGCAAGGCGGTTGAAATTTCCGGGGGCCATTGCCTGATCGAACCCTGCACCACGGACGAATTTCCGCGACCTGCCAAACGTCCGGCCTATTCGGTGCTGGATTGCCAGGCGACCTTTGAAAAACTCGGCTGGACGGCCCGCCCCTGGCCTGAGACGTTATTGACCCATTTTTCGGTTTAGTTTTTCAACGCGAAGACGGTAAGAAATTAAGAAAAGAATTTTCACCATGCTCATAGTCCGCCTCTGGCGGGAAGGGCATGAATAACACGAATATAAAATAGAATATAATACTTTTAACGCAAAGACGCGAAGGCGCAAAGGAATTAAGAGGGGGATAAGATAATATTTTTTTATTTTCTTTGCGACTTTGCGGCTTTGCGTTAATTCCTAATTTCTTTTTCTTGCGGCTTTGCGTTCAATTCTTATATTGCCGCCTATTTTCCGCGTTTTAAAGGCTGATCTGCGATACGATAATTGACTTTTGACGTGAGAGTCATATTTAGGTAAACTCCGCAGTGGTGAATTTCGATAAACCTACTGTAGACGTCAGGGTCCTATCCCGATAGATCGGGATTTGAGGGCCGTTTTCAGCGTCTTAAAGGGCGACTCGAACGATGCAAATTGACGTTTTTACTCGTTACGACTGCCTTTTGACTTGAAAATCATAAATAAAATGAGTAACCTGAATATAAAAGCTATAATTCTGGCCGGCGGGCTGGATTTTGGCCGTTGCCGGATCGCTTCGCGATTGCCTGCTGCGCTATGGCCGATCGCGGGTAAGCCGGTGATCGTACGGCTGCTGAACCACCTGGCCGAACAGGGGGTAAAACAGGCCACGATCTGCTTCGACGGCGATCAAAAAATATTCAGAAAAGAGCTTGATTTACTTGAGGGAATCGCCATAGACTATTTAACTGAGACGATGCCGCTTGGAACGGCCGGGTGCCTCCGCGACTCGGTCAATGGCAACCCGGAGGCGAAATACTATGTCTGCAAGGCGAACATGACGTCGCCACCGGACGTTAATGAGCTGTATGCCGAGCACTGCCAGGCGAATGCGATGATGACCGTTGCGTTGGATCATGACCCCGCCGGCGTCCACCGGGCCATTGAGGTGGCGGGAGCCTATTTGTTTGAGCCGGATATCTTATCATTGATCCCGGAAACGGGCTATTGTGATATCAAGGAAAAATTGATCCCGACGATGGTGAAGGCTAATCAAAAGGTCCATGCGGTAAAAATGACCCATTCCGTGGGCGCGTTCAGGGATTGGAGCAGTTACCTGGACGCGGTTGCGGACACCCTCATGAATGGATTCCGTCATGATTTTGTAAAATCCCAGAAAGATCAGCCGGATTCTGACCGCTGGATCAGTGAGAAGGCCCAGGTGGACTCCACGGCCCGACTCTTCGGGCCGGTTGTCGTATTGGAAGGGGCGAAGATATCGGAGAACGCAGTTATATTTGGTCCTACCATTATTGGAAAGGACGTTATTATTGGACGAAATTCGCTGGTTGAGAACAGCGTATTATGGGACCGTGCGTGTATTGGCCGCGATTGCGAAGTTCAGCACTGCCTGCTGGATTATGATGCAATACTGGCGGATCACAAGAAATTGAACAATCTCATGTGGCACTAACCGGCAAGTGCCGGAACCCAATTAGCGGGTCGCAGGCCCCGGGCAGATCGCAGAAAATATCCTGACCATTTTTCGCAAGATCTTACTTGTAAGAAACTAACCGGCAAGTGTCATCCTGATCATTGGAGTGTTAATGCAACAGAACACACGTCATACAAATAGAAAACAGCCGCATCCGCAACCCGGTCAGAAGGCCGGGCGGGGTGTGGCTGCCCAGGCCGACCTGGAGGGCTTCTCTGGTCAGATGTTAAAGACGTGTGGGGCGATGGGGTTCCTGTTTGCGTTATTTATCTGGTGCCACTGGCAGACCGCCAGGGATATTTTTGGCATCTGGATGAGAAGTGACGAATACTCCTGCGGACTGCTGGTGCCGTTTTTGGTGGGTTATATTGCCTGGTCGAGGCGTGAGGAAATCGCCCAATGTATCATCAAGCCTTCGCTTTGGGGCGTTCCGCTGTTCATCGCCGCACAGGCCATGCGATTTTTCGGCCTGTTTTTCATGTATGGGTCCGCCGAGCGATTGTCGTTTGTTCTGAGTATCGGGGCGTTATTAATACTCCTGTTTGGCTGGCGGCTCTTTCATAAGGTATGGGTCATCTGGTTTTTCCTGTTTTTGATGCTGCCGTTACCCAACCGGGTCCAAAGTGCGATCGCACTGCCGCTTCAGGAAATTGCGACGACCTCCGCGGTATTTCTTCTGGAAGTGCTCGGATGGGAAATCACCCGGGACGGCAATATTATTCATATTGGTGAAACCTCTGTTGCGGTGGCGGAAGCCTGCAACGGCCTCAGAATGGTGACCTCCTTTTTTGTTATCAGCGGCCTGGTGGTCCTTTTGATCAAACGCACCTGGTGGGAAAAATCGCTGATCTTGTTGACAACGTTACCCATTGGACTCCTATGTAATACGATCAGGCTGGCGGTCACCGCGGTGGCCTTTACCATGATCGACTCGGAGGAATGGGAGCTGGCGTTTCATGATTATGGCGGTTTTGCCATGATGCCGCTGGCCCTGGGAATTGTTGTCTTGGAATTATGGTTTTTGAAGTTATTATTCGTTTCACCTGAGACGGTTAAGGATGACCAGGAAGATGTCCTGGTTGTTCGTTCAAGTTCACCTGAGACGGTTAAGGATGACCAGGAAGATGTCCTGGTTGTTCGTTCAAGTGAATGATCCGTCATGTATCGTAGAGAGTAGAACTGACCTGGCGTCAGGATGGCAATTTTGATTGCTTATGAGGAGACCGAGCCATTATGAATACAATAGAAAAATATAATCCAAATCCGGAAATGAGCATCGTCGAATCTGATGGCAGTATGGCCGAGCCGGCCCCTGGCGCACAGGCAAATGTTTTGCGTGCGATCTTGCGACGATGGCCCATTGTACTGGTCGTCTTTATCCTGGTTTCGGCGATAGGCATTCCACCGGTCTGGTATTTTGTCAAGCCCGCCTACCAGGCAAGCAGCCTGATACATATTGCGCCGTTTATTGCACCGGTTTTCAGTGATCCGGAATCTGATTCAAAGATGCCCGCTTATGATGGCTTTCGAAATACCCAGGCGCAATATATCCTGAGCGAGCGGGTATTAAAAGAAGTGGCCGATACCCTGATCGATGATAAGAGTATTACGCTTTTCCAGGAGAAAGCCGAGGGGTTCATGCCGGCCCTGAAACAGGTATGGGCCAAAAAAGACCTGGGCCTTCTCATGAAGAAAAATAAGGGGGCCGTCGATACATTGCGCGCAGCGATCGCGGAGAATAAGCTGGCGGTCATCCCTGAAAAACGGAGTGAGTTTATCAGGATCATGATGGAAAGCCCCTCGTCTGAAGAAGCGAAAAAGATCGTCAAGGCCCTTCTGCAGGCTTACGATACCGTGATATTACCGCCTTACAAAGATAATGTTGAAAAAAAGATCTTAAATCTAACCGAAGAATATAAACGATTATCCGAGGAAGTAAAAAAACAGCAGAACTCCATCATTCTCATGACAGAAGAGTATGGCATGGCCGATATGGCCAGCCGGCATGATGCGATACTCAAACGCATGGAGGGCACACAGGAGCAGCTCACCCTGGCACTGGCCAGCGAGGAGAGTTTAAAAAATCTGGTCAATGCCCTTACCGACCCCAATAGCCAGTTGATCAACCAGGACCTTACCGCGGACAGTGCCTTTATTTCAGAAATGAATAGCTACATTAACGCCGACGGCCGTTATATGAAGCTGGCAGAAAGTATCATTCAGGCTGAACAGGTCCTGATCTATGCCGAGCAGACCTTATCGCCGACGAATCCGGACCTGGAGAAGAAAAGAAACTTTATCAAAATACTGGAAGATAAACAGAAAGAGCGTCGAGACCATTTAGAGAAGGAATTCAAAGACAATATTGACTCGCAAAAAAAGGCGCATCTGGCGGGCTTGGCAACGGGCAAAGGATATGAACTGTCCCAGGCGGAGGCCAAGCTCAATAATGCCGGTAAGTATGTGGCACTATTACAAGAAAGCCTTGCTAAAGATAACAAGGAAGCCATTGCTGTCGGCCGGAAGCATACGCTGGTTCAAAAATACCAGGATGACCTGACGCTCAACCGAACGCTGCGCGATGCCGTTCAACAGCGGGTGATGCAACTGGAGATGGAGCGAAATCGCCAGCCGCGTATTACGATCCACTATGAGATCTCTGCGATGGAATTAGCGAATAAAAAAATAAAATTATTAGCGGGCGTGCTCTTTGCCGCCCTGGCCTGTGGGATGGGTTTGGCATTCATGCTCTCAAAGGCCGACCATAGCATGTACACCCCGGAAGATGTGATCCGCATAGCGGGGTTGCCGATTATCGGGACGACGGTGGATTCCAAAACGATCAAGAAGAATAGTGACCGGAACCATTTAACCCTTGATTATCAGAACATCCGGGCCAATTTAAGCTTACTGAATGATGGGAAGATCCCTAAAATAATGGTGGTGACCAGTGCCGAACCGCGTGAAGGGAAGACGACACTGGCGATCAACCTGGCGACATCCCTGGCACGCACAGGCAGTCGCGTACTCCTGATCGATGGTGATTTACGCAAACCCGATATCCATGTTTCTCTGGACATTCCCAACGGGGCCGGAGGGTTTCGTGAAGTGGCCCAGGGGATATGCTCACTTGAGGATGCGGTTTATTCGAATTTCTCAAGCGGTCTCGACATTCTGACCTCCAGTGGCCGTAATGGCTATGACCCGGTTCATTTATTATCCGGCCCGCACATTGCCGAACGACTGGAGGT
>JAIPFO010000262.1 GCA_021736565.1 Phycisphaerae bacterium
CCGCCAGAAGCGAAAAACGCTGGTGGGCGGGCAAATGGGGTTGATATTGGTAAATGCAAATCGTCTGATGGCCCTTATCGACCAGGGCAATACCTTCCATGCCCATCTTAATAGCAACTGGGATCACCACGATCTCATCAGAGCGATCAGGGCGATCAGGGCGATCGTTTGCTATTGAAGTTTCCGCCTGGGCAACAGGCTGCCGGCTCAACAAGAATGCCGCCAGGACCGTTGACACTAAGGTAATAGCCAGCAGGAGGGGTTGGGCAGATTGGCTGGGTTTGGATGGCATGAAATTATAAGTCCTTGGTAAATATAACGTTTACGCGCACACTATTATGAAGTATAATTATAACTCCAGCATTGCATAATGCAAGTGTAATCTTCACAGGGGGTATTAATAATAATTCCCGCGTTAAAAGTCAATGGCCAGGCCGTGATCAAAACGACTTCTAACGGCGGGGTCAATAATGATGATCTCGCAATTGTTGCTCAGAAAAACCAAGATAATGGCCCAATTCGTGTATAATCACTTTTCGGATCTGGTGGGCTAATGCTTGACGATTGGCGGATTGTGCGATAATATTCTGCCGATAGAGCGTGATCTGACTGGGCCCACCACTTAGCTTTTGATGCTGGATGGGTACCCCCTGAAAGAGGCCCAATAGATGATATTTACTTTTTAAATGGAGTTTCTGGCATATTTCCTCATTCGGAAGCTGCTCAACAATTACCGGAACGTCCGATAAGTGCTTTCGGAACTCAAAGGCGATCGACTCGATGGCCTCAACAACCAGCTGATCAAATTCATTGATAGATGTGTCCATGCTCATATCGCCTATCTTGCAGGTGGCACCACATATCTACATTGTATCTACGTTGACGCCAGCGTCATATCCCGACAGCTCGGGATTTGAAGTCCCTTTTCTACATCTAAAAGGGCGATTTTAAAAGCAAAAAAATAATTTTTCACGCGGGAATCACCATAGACTCAATGAAAAAACAACGGAAAAACAAAAAACTCATTATTTTCATGGCTATTATAGCGATCCTGGCCCTGTCCATCTGCTTTTTACCCTGGTATTTGTCAGGCGGGATGATCCAGAACGTAGTGATCAAGGACCTGGAGTCTCAACTGTCCCGAAAAGTCACCATTGGCAGTTGTTCCGCCGGTTGGAAGAAGGGGATCGAACTTCGTGACCTGGTCGTTGAGCGTCATCGTGATTTTGGCAAGGGGGTCATGATCCGGATCGGCCGACTGGTCTGCCCATTTAGCCCTTTGGATTTCTGGAAAAACAAGTTGGGCTGGCTGAAGGCGGAAGATGTCCATTTATTTATGGTGATCCGGCCGGATGGGAGGAACAATCTTCTTGAACTCCCCCCTATGTCACTGGAAATTCCCCGGATAAACTTTAAAAATGGACGGGTGCATGTTCTCTGGGATTTTGACAACCCTCAAAGTGAGCTGGTGATGAATGCTACCGGTCAGTTTGACCAGGACTCACTGACCGGACAGACAGACTGGTCGGCCCATGCTTTTTTTGAGGAGGACCCCCAGGCGATATTTTTCACACAGGGCAGTCATATTGGCTCCCAGGTCAAAAATGGTCTTACGAATCTCAAATCGACCCTTGAGAGGCAGAAAACAGGTCAGAAAAAAACCCATGACCCTTCGGTCACGATTGACCAGTCTTCGGGAGACACCCAGGCGAACCTTTACCTTCAGGGCTGCGTGACCGTAGAAAATTTAAACCTGTCACAATTACCGTTACCTGTCATCCTTAAAAAATGGACAGGCCATTTAAGGAATGACATTCCGACGATTGAACAGCTGGCCGGCAAGGCCTCGTTTGCATTGAACTTTGAGGGCGCCAGGGACCAGACGATTGACGTCAACTGCGATGCAAAGCTTGCCGGGCTTATCCTTTTATTGAAAGAAACGGCCGACGGGCCTGAGATCGTCAAGGACTTTGGTGAAGAAGCACGCCTGTCAATTGACCTGAAGCAGCAGAAAAAGGAAGGCCAGTCCTTTTATGCCGATATGGATGGGACGATAACGGGGCGATTGCACGGGCTTGATTTTGTCATGAACGCCAGGACCAGGGGTACGGGCAATGGCGGCGATGACGTGGAGGGCTGGCGAGTTGAAAATGTTGATATAAAAATGGCCACGGAGCAGGTTGAGAATGCATTGAAGCTCTTGCCCAAAGGCTATTACGCGGACAACAAACTTGTTGTCGGTGAGAAACTGATTATCGACCCCCATGGCCCATTAAAACTGGAAGCGGGCTTTGAGCGTACGAACGGCAGCTGGAAAATCAATTATCACGTCAATGGCGACAACATGGCGTTCGAGGCAAGCGACCGGTCAATCCTCTGGGCGAAAAATAAAGGGACCGCCATGCGGGCCTCTGGCAATGCGTTGTTCAGTTATAATAGCGGCTTATTTGATTTCCTTTTATCGGGTGTCACAGAATCCCCGGTGCCGATGACCGTTCATATCACCACATGCGGCCTTGACCTGGGAGGCTCTCATCTCGATATTGCGGGGAACCTTGGAAGCGATTCTGAATATGAGGAAATATTGAAGGGCGAGACCTTACCGAACTTATGCCAGGGCAATCTTAAAATCGGAGGGAAACTGGATTTCGATCATGTACTGGTGGATGAAATACCTTTTCTCGCGGCGTTGAAAAAGCGATTCGCCTTGGGGGGTGCCGCTGATCTTAATACGGAACTTCAGTGGCAGCAGTCCGCCAGGCAGTTCAGCGTGAAACAACAAGCGGACCTGACGAACGCGTCGATGCGATGGCAATGCCCGGTCAGCGTCAATAGCCCCATCGGCCCGGGTTCATCGGTGGCGATGGCTAAAGCGGTTGGCGAGCCGTGTAAAATAGACTTTACCCTGGAAAGCCAGGGGACCGATGTAGCGATCAAGGATTTTAAGGCGGAGCTTTTGAGTGCGACAATCGAAGGGCGGGGCCTCCTCAAAGACGCGAATCGCGGCCCGTGGTTTTCTGCGGCGGGGGAAGGTTTACCCGGTGATTTGGAATTGTCTGTCAAGGCAAGCTGTTCGGACATGTCGCAATTCAATGACTGGCTTGCCCCCTTGGAGATATCAGAGATTGAGGGGGCATTCGACGGCCAGAGTAATTTTGTCTTGCGAGATGATTCGGGTTTTACCGGTGCGATTAATACGATGGGCTTCGATAGCACGCTGCAATGCAAGGTGAGGGGCATCCCACTTGAGCTGGACGTCAGTGAAATGCGATTGACGCCGTCGCACCTGTATGCACCGGCGGTCAGGATAAAACTTGACAATGACGACCTGACGGCTGTCGCGGACCTTCGTGGTTTGGATTTGTCCGCGGCGGGGGCTGATAAGTTCAAAAGCCGCCCAAAGGGTGAGCTGTTTGTTCGTTCGAAGAATTTTGACGCCGAGACTTTTGGGGCCCATCTCAAAACAGTATTACAAATGCCCGACCCGTCTCCCGGCCAGTGGTATGGCCGTGTGACCCTGGCCGATGAGTCCCTTGCCAGTTTATTGAAAATATTGCGTCAGTCGGATGTCTCTGGCGATGCGGTCTTTGGGCATTTGAGTTATGTGGATTTCAAGACAGAAGCCCGGATAAACCTGGAGCAGTTTATTGGCCGTTTTGACCTGAATGAAGGGGAGCTAACCAGTACATATCAGTCCACGCTAAACGGCGGCGTCTTTAATGGGTCGCTGGAGAGTGATCTGAACGATGCGGACCCGCAGATTTTGTGCCATTTTGACGGCCGCAACCTGGGCGCCGATGCGGCGCTGAACCCGATGATACAGAGTGAATTTCCCGGCCTGCAGGTCGATGGGACCATTAGCGAGCATTATGACATTGAAACGAGCGTTTCCTGCCTGCTGGACCCGTTCTGCGATTGGCAGGGTGAGGGCATAACAGTCTGTAAGGTGGGTGTCCTTTACGGGGCCGGCGGCCCGGCGTGGATGATGAGTATTTTTCCCGGGCTCGAGCTTATGGAATATGCATACAAAGAGATGACCAACACCTTTGAACGTTTCAACGATGGCCGTAAGAAGAACCACCTGGTTTTCAGGGGTATTGAATATGACATCTACATGGACGGCCAGACCACCCCGGTCAGGGACCCCGAAGAATATGTTCGAGTACTGGACATTCTACAGGAAGATATAAATGAGGGACGGCTGCAGTTAGGCCAGCTCCAGAAAAAGTCAAAAGACAAGAATAAGATCAAGCTGACCCGCACTCGCCTGGAGGGTTTGGAAATGTTATCACAAAAAGCAAAAAAAGGCACCCGCCTGCGAGTCGGTAAGGCCGAGTACGTCATCGGCGGACTCCTGGCCACCGGAGGTAAAGCACTCTTTAAAAAACCAACAGAGCTGCTGCGTATTCCCTTCTTTGAGACCAGTGGATATATTGTGGGACAATATATGATCGGGATTCGTAATACCAATGCGAATGTTTTCAAATTGAAATGAGGATAAAAATAGAATCGCCTAAGATGGCCGCCCGCATCAACTTTAAATGTTAAACAGAAATGACAATTTAGAAGTAGGACTAAAACCGTTTGCGAGTTTACTTGACGCGTTTCGCCGGGGGAATATATCTAATAAGCGGGTGAACAGGGAATCGCTGGACCGGCATACCTCGGAACTATCCGGCAGCTGGGATCAGCGTTTTCCAGGGTTGCCCAGGGGCGATCATCCTTACTCCTCTTTTGTGGGCATATGGCGAAGAGGCGTAAGGGATGAATTTCTTAAGAACGTGATCATAAAACTGCTGGAAGATAAAGAGTGTAACGATGGCGATATGATTATCGTCAATCCTGTGTGTGTCTCTGGCCGGCATGCAAAAGATATGGCGTTACGGTTAAAGAATTACAAGGTGATTGGCACCGACATCGATTCGCGACTTCACTGGCTTTGCAAACATGTCCTGCGAAGTAGATCGCCTGACAACTTTGAATTTATTCAGGATAATATTTTCAATTCGAAGATCCGTGTCATGCCGGCTGCCGTCGTGTTCTTTGGGGCATGCGGCTCTTTGTCGGATGCCGCGATGGACCTGGCGATAAGGACAAATTGCCCGCATTTAATTTGCCGAACCTGTTGCCCGGATAATATGGGGGGGAACACACAGATCGCCAGGAAGTTTTCGCCAATAAATCATAGTTTCAGGATCAAGAATTTTCTATACTCCAGAATACGCGTAAAAAAACCGGGCTATTATTTTTCGCCCGACTATTCCATCCACCAGTACCCCAGGAGCCAGGCGGCCAAGGGCCTGACCGACCCCGATGAATTTCTTAAAATCATTCGCCAGACCGTTGAAAGTGATATTTGCAGAACGATCATAGACCTGGATAGATACCTGTACCTGGCAGAGCAGGGGTACACGGTATGGTACAAGACTGAAATGTTCGTCGCTGAAAAATGCGTAATATAATCGTGACCTCAAAAGTCAATAGTGACACGAGTCACCACAACCTTTAAAAAAAGATAAGCGTTCACGCTTTTTTTCTTTTATCATTCTCGTCCCGCTTGCGGGCTATTTTTGGAAACCGCCTTTGGCGGAAATCATTTTACAATTCCGTGACCCCTTACAAAAAGGATTTTC
>JAIPFO010000263.1 GCA_021736565.1 Phycisphaerae bacterium
GGCCTGCACCAGGTCGCCCGTCACCGTCGGGTCAATCTTAACCATTCCAACCTCATAACGACATTTATCACACGCGACGATACTCATGCCATGTTCACACTGGATTTTTTCAAGTTCGTCAAGATTTTTTACTTCTGTGTCACAACCGTCAGCACATCCATCGCCACTATCGGGATTGCAAAGTTTACATTGTGATTCCGGCAGGCCATGTTCACCACACCAGTCGCCTTTGGCCTTGAATTGCTCAGCCAATCCCGGATTACAACGCGTACATGCCGACTCGGCTACATTGTGTTCATCGCACCAGAGTTCATCGGGATTCTGTTCAGATGGGCTGGGTGCATCGCCATGTCCGTGTCCGGCATGCTCGTCAATTTCGGAGGCCGCCGCCGGGCCAATGTGCAAATTACCCGTCTGCCATAAGAAGACACCGGTTATACACGTAAATACAAACAAAGCCATTCCAATATGATTTATTGCTTTTAACATAATAATTTCTCCTATAAAATAAGCGTGAGCGTTAGCGAGCACCACATTTTTCGAAGATCCCGATCTATCGGGGTTGATTTTTAGTTTTCACTTTTCACTGATTGCGTAGCCGCCGATCAATCGTTCCATATCACTCCACGCTTTATGGTGACGACTCAATGCGTCAAGATAACGTCCTCGCGATTCAAAAAGACCCCGCTGTGCATCGAGAACTTCCAGATAGTCAAACTTGCCCTGCTGATAGCCTTTTCGGATGGCGTTAAAGGTATCCTGTACCCCAGGTAAAATATCATTCTTTAGCGTCTGTGTCATTTTACGTGCTATTAGCAGTTCCTGATACACGTCAGTCAGTTGAGCGGTTAGACGGGCTTTAATGGCATAATTCTGTACCTCTGCCCGGGACAATTGCCGTTGAGCCTTGAGCAGGTTCCCCTGGTTACGATCATAAAGCGGCAATGGCAATGAAAGGCCAATGATAAAGGCCGTATCATCCGATTCCTCAAATCGCTGTATGCCCGCACTGACCGTCGGGTCGGGAATCGCACCGGCCTTCTCAAGCTCAACCGCCCGCTGAAAACGTTGGAGAATGCTATCCATAATCGCAATCTCAGGATTATTCTCTAACGCCTGCGTTAATACGTCCAGTTCCGGGATAACAGGAACAGACTCCAACTCCCCCTGGACCTTTTCAAATTGGGCACTGTATCCACCCCACATCGCAGCGAGCTGCCCCCTGGCTTTTGCCAGATCACCTCTGGCGGTATCCAGTGCCAGCCTGGCCGTGGCCAGTTCTACCTCCCAGCGTGTCTGCTTCACCGGTGAATCTTCACCAGCGGTCACACGTCTGGAGACGGCATCCACTACCTCCTGGGAAATATTCACTAAATCGCCGGTGAGTTTTACCTTTTCCTGGGCGGCCAATACTACAACGAATCGCTTGGCCGTCTCTGCCAATATATCTTGTTGTTTTATCACGCCCTGGGCCTGAGCCAGTTCAATATCCATAGTCGCCAGCTGCTCACGCTTGATGCGTTTACCGCCGGACTCGATTAACTGACTGATCTGTAAAGTCGCCTGGGTACTACCAAAACCGCTATAGTCACCGCTCCCGCCAAATTCTTCCAATTCGAATCCCAGTTCCGGATTGGGCCGTAATCCCGCTTGTATCAAATCCGCTTCTGCCACGCGAACATCCCAGGGTAAAACCGCTAGATCCGGGTTACCCAGAATGACCAGACGCATTGCTTCACCCAAGACAATGGTACCGATAGGCTCTTCAAAGTCGCGTGTATCTGGGACAGGCATATCAGCCTGCGACACAATTAAATCATCGGACCACGGTGGAGCGATCTCTTGACGGCCAGACTTACAGCCGACGACCATAATTGAAAGAAATGACACAAAAGAAATTAAAAAAAAGCTTCTCATATATTATATCCCTGGTAACGAAAGTATAGATTTTCTGCTAAAAAAACGACCTTAACGGCGCACATTTTCTCCGCGTGTGCGCAATTAATTTGCATGGATCACGTTAAAAGGATAACCGTCTGAAGGGAGAGAAGCTGTTGGCGGGCGAATAGATCTGGCAAGATGTTAAATTCACCTCTATGAGCCACAGTGACATCCTTGGTCAAAATAGTCGGCATACCCACGGCCATAAAACACTGGCCAAAATAGGACGAAAAATTAAATACGATTCCACCCCCAAGGACCAGCGGTATATCCAGACACCGGCCACATTCAACTTCTACGCCAAACTGCCAATGATGGTCACGACCATCATTATGGTCGGACGATTCGTCATCGCCCTGACCATGCTCACAGCAAACACCATGGCCCGCGGTTTCTACTTCCAGATGCCCCCCGTGACCAATACACAAAACAATCGCCTCCGCCTGATTACCCGCCAGAAGCAGGCAAAGTAGGACGCTCAAAACACCAAGCCAATTTATCTTGTCACATTTCAACATAGCTCCTGATTATAACTCAATATGGCCTGTTTTGTCAAGAATCAAGAAAATCGAGTCTTCCAACATTCAGAAAAACCAGGATACCGAAAAGAAACCACAACGCTCAATAATAACAAGATGAATCATAATCCCTTATAATACAATTATTTACAATCATTCCTTACAAAATCACCCCGCCAACTCCTTTCATCTAAAAAAATCAAAAAAATCATCTTTACACAAAAATATATGTCGTATATAATAAAGGACTTGATGAGAAGATGAAAAATTTAATAGAACCAGTTGCCAGGCTTGACACCCGTGTCATAAAGTTTGGAAGACCAGCTTTTCGCACCTTGAAGTTCGATTTTTACTATGAAAATCGACTTTTATTGCGGAAGCCAAGTTTAAGGCCAGACCATAAGAATTATGATCTGACGTCAAACAACTGCAAAGGCAACAAAAAAACTCCATGGCGGTGTAGCTCAGATGGTTTAGAGCGGCGGATTCATAGCCCGCAGGTCCCCGGTTCGATCCCGGGCGCCGCTAGTCACTTAAAACCTTATAAATTCAAAAGTTATGAGGTTTTATTTTTTATATTCTTGTCGAATATTTCCTAAAAACAAGCTTCACCGGCAGCCTCGCGTCTTGGAGAATCTACTTTACAGTAGCCAGTGAGCGGGAAATGAGTAGAATATAGAGCCAAAAGCATGAATAGATCATGAATAAAGATGACATATTAAAATTCATCAATGAAAACCCTGAGTTCTTCCTTGCCACTTGCGAAGAAAACGAGCCTCGGGTCCGGGCAATGTGCCTTTATCAGGCGGATGACGAGGGTATTTTCTTTAATACCAGCAAAGATAAAAGCCTTTACAGACAGCTGGCAAAAAACCCTTCGGTTGAAATGTGTTTTTATGATGGTGAGCGTATACAGGTGAGAATAAGAGGAAAAGCACAACTGACCGTAGAAGAGGGGTACAAAGAACAGATGTGCCTTAAAACCCCGCAAATGCGACCGTTTATCATGGATGGCGGAATCGTAGTTTTCCGACTGACCGAAGCCAGGGCGAAAGTATGGAAGATGAGCAGCGACCATATCCCCAGACTCATGAGTAATTTCGAACTGGACAGCCTCTGGATGTCTATGTACATGGGCAATGAACAATAAGAAAAGGGATAGGGCTACAAGGAAACTGTGCGGATAAAATGCACGCTTGAAATCGGGGCAATGCGTCTTTATCAGGCAGTAACGAGGGTATTTCCTTTCATACCAGCAGAGACGAATGCACTTGATGGTCATTCCCGCTCATAGGGCAGAAACAGCCAACTCATCAGGAGGTGCAAGACCCATGACCTGATGCCGGCAATTATTTATTCTTCTTCTCTTTTTTCAATTTTCGTTTTTCCTTTGGAGTACTCTGTGCCTTTTTCTGGTTTTCTTTTCTACCTTTATCTTTTTTACCACCATCACCCATATCTATTTTTCCTTTTTCTGACTAATTAATAACAATGATTACACAGTCTACATATCCGGTCGATGTGTAAGCTATACCTTTCACACGCTGTCATTATAGCCGAAAGCAATAACCACACAACAACAATCTTCACTTGCCGGAGATATGCCTATTCCCCTATTCCCCTATTCTCCCAACCTGAGGAGCGAATTGCTAATTTAATTACCCCATGACCATTTCCTCCAATCACGTTCAGATGCCTTTGGAATGGCCCAGGTCGAAGCCGGATTAAAAAACTCTTTAAACTCGACAGCGAGAGGTAAGCGATTGAATTAATCCTGTTGATTGGCGACGAGGTGAGTGGACTGAGCGGGACGTTTACCATTGACTCTCACGTCAAAAGTCATTTTTCAACTTCAAAATCGCCCTTTAAGATGTGGAAAATCAGCTTCAAATCCCGGCACGCTGGGAATGGCGATGGCGTCCTATTTGACTATATGAAAGAATATTCAGGCGAAATGATCACTGGGACATTCTTTAAAACCCAACCTTGACCCCATATCAAAAGTTGATTTCCGACTTGAATATCACGCTTTAAGCTGCGGAAAAAGGGCTCGAAAAACACTTATAGCAGGGGGAACCACAGTTACCTGGCCCTGTATATCCTGCTTTTGGCACGATCATCACGCTTGCTATTCAGTGGAGATGATAGCTGAAATTCATAATGCGAGGGCGGACAAGATTCTGGTAATCCTTCATGTCTACCTTGATCGCCTGGTTGTGGCGACCCGCCTGAAAAACAATGAATTTGCCCTCTACCATGGTTTCATCCATGATCGTGGCCAGGTCAAACATATTACCAAAGGGCGGCTCGGCCCCCAGTTCACAATCCGGGAATAATTTCGCCATTTCCCGCTCGTCAGCTAATTGAACCTCGCCGGCCCCCAAACCGCTGCGCAATGCCTCCAGGTCAACTTTACAGCAGGCAGGCAGTACACACATATAATACCTTCCGTCCGCCTGAACGATGACCGGCTTGGCGATATTCATTCCAGAGACATGCTCTTCAGCGGCCATTTCCTGTGAGGTATAAGTCGGTCGATGAGAACGCAATTGGTAGCCAACTTTATGCTCTTTGAGGTAATCTGTAACATGCATTGCTATACTCCTTAATTCGTTAGGGTTACACATTCCCCCCCCCGATGCCAACGTTACAAGAGTTTCAAAGCCCTATTTCCACATCCCAAAAGCAATTTTCGCATCCGCGTCATAAATATTTTAAAATCCTATCGCTGATGCCTAATCGGTATTTCAGCCATATAATCATCTTTTAACGTCGGAATCACACTATTTTAAAATTTTCTTCAGCTCCATCGGTATAATAGGCACGAAAAATCAAACAAGCAAAGAAATGGATGAATTTATTTAAAAAACATGCTTTTTTCAGCCAAGAAAGCTGGGCTGACCATTTTTTCATTAAATAAAGGTCTTTTCAGTTGCGTAAACATTATTTGATTTTATAATGGTGACATGCCTAGAATAGCACGATTAACAAAAGTAAAAGCACCACACCACGTATACCAAAGAACGGCCAACAACCGGGTACTTTTTGGCTGCGATAAAGATCGCCTGGCATTCCTGGAAATGCTCCAAAAAAATGCCGCTTCGTACAAAGCCGATATACTGGCATGGTG
>JAIPFO010000264.1 GCA_021736565.1 Phycisphaerae bacterium
GTCCCGGCTTTTCGTAATTCGGTGAGCGAGTCCAGGTAGGTGTCATCCACGATATCATCGCGCAAAACCGCCATGCCTTCCGGCATCGGGGAGGGTTTGGCATTGGGCACCGGGGTGTACCGCTGGGACATATTATAGTTGCCCTGGTCCGGGACCAGGATCGGCCGGCTTTCGACCAGCACCAGGTATTGCCGGCCGTCCAGCGATTGCTGGAATCGTATCCCGGCATTACAATGGTTCCGGGCCGCATACGCCTGCGCCTGGGTGAGGGAGGACCGGATCATGTTCCTGGCCGACGAGGTCTTTTGTGACCGGATCAGGTTCGGCGCCGAAACCATCCCGACGGCCATCATGATCGACATGATCACCAGAACGATCAGCATTTCGATCAGCGAAAATCCAGTTGTTTTTCGTGTGTGTTTCATGAGAGGTTCATTTATCTGCAAGTAAATTTAAAGTCAATCAGGACGCCTGTCCCGGGTAGCTTAAGCTTCTTAGGGTAGCTTAAGCTTCCAGCTTGAGTCATTTAATGTCAAGCAGGATGCTTGACCTACCCATTTTCATCTAATGTCAGGCAGGGTGCTCGCCTGCCCTCTGTTCGCTAAAGGATTATACGGCCGTTATGTTACATCGCCCAGTGATTATTGACCCCTGTATCATAAAGTACTCTCAAATGGGGGGCCCTGAATAATTTAGGTTGGGCCTTAGAGGTGATTCCCACGTCAAAAGTCATCCGCCAAAGGCGAATCGCCCTTTAAGATGCGGAAAACGAGCTCTAAAAATACGAATGACGCTGGCGTCAAAGGTCGCCTGAGAAGATATCATCCGCGGTATTAAAATCGCCATCAGAACCCGCCGAGCTGACCGAGGGGAAATTACCATCGTTGGGATTTAAATAATCCAGCGGGGTTCCCCACCCGTCTAAAAGTCGTTGATCGGCCCCCGTGGCGTTATCCGGCAACCGTTCCAGGATCTCTCGGCAGGAGGGCAGGGCATCCAGGGCCTGATATAACTGACCCGGGCCGCAAGTGGGGTAACCCTTGAACTGGTCGTAATATTCCTGCAATGCAGAATTCAGCACCTGCAGCGTGGTCTCGGTCGTATTACGCTTGGTCTTCTCCATGATCCCCTTGCCGATCCCCATCATCGCGGCGGCCAGGATCGTGATGATCACTATGACAACAAGTATCTCCACCAGGGTAAAACCCCGGCGGAGATCGGTTTGCTTAACGAATATTTTATGCATAGGAATTAAGTCTTTTAGCGGGTAAAGTTATTGATGTCATCATCGGTACCATAAGAGCCGTCAATACCGGCACTCATCAGAATGAAGGATTCTTTCTTAAACGGGCGGGCGGCCGGGTCATTTAACCTTAATGCTTCATTTGCACCGGCACCTGTTTTTGGATTCCAAACATAAGATGGGAAGCACTTTAGGTTGCCAGCAATATATTTTGTAAAAGGTTGTTTGAACATATCATTAACATCTGTTATTTCGGCATTATCGTCATAGCGGTATATATCGTCGATGACACGCCCGCGCGTATTGGCTTTATAATATAAAAGAGGCATCGGGAAATCTTTGGAAAAATCGTCAAAAATAACGGGATGGCTATTCGTTTCCCAAACCAATTGTTGCGCGGCAGTCAGGGCATAGCCTGCAGGGGGGGCGGTCTCATTCATGGTGCCAATCCTGATATTGTCCGCTTCAATATAAGGGCCAAAACGCGAGGTTTCAGAACCATTGGCGTCTATCGGTGTACCGGCGCGAACCCCCGTTGTGCCATCAGCAACAGCATAAAAGTGATTTTTTTGATACCCCAGTTTATCATAGCCAAACACGGCTTCGGCTAAAATATGGGCCCCAACATCGGTAGCCGAACCCCCACCCCACTGGAATGGTTTTGAATCCGGATAATCGCCCATATCCACTTTAAACACTTCCAGACCACTTTCAACCGCGTGCATCACGCCGCGAAAGGCGGTTTCTTTGGCTTTTTTCTTCACGACATTAAACGCCGGCAAAGCAATCGAAAGCAACAGGGCAATAATTCCAATAACCACCAGTAATTCTACCAGCGTAAAGCCTTTTCTTCTCAGTTTCATCATACGTCTCCTAAAAGGTAATAGTAAAAATTCCAAATTATAGTTCGTTTGTTAATATCTCTTAAGGTTTTCTGCCATCAACCACCGAGGTCGCCCAACAGCTGTACCATCGGCATAAACAGGGCCACAACGATAAATCCGCAGATCACCCCGAGCACGATCACCATGATCGGTTCCATCAGTGACACAAGCGAACCGACCAGCACGTCCACTTCTTCGTCGTAGTTGTCGGCCACCTTGGTAAGCATCTTATCCAGGTCCCCGGTCTCCTCGCCCACGTCGATCATGTTGACAACGATACTGTCGCAAACCTTGGCCTTACGCAGCGGTTCGGCGAATGTTTCACCCTTTCGGATACTGTCATGCACGCCGCCCAGGGCCCGCCGAAAGACTTCATTACCGGCCGTCTCACGCGTAATATTCAACGCTTCAAGAATCGGAACACCCGCGGAGATCAGCGTCCCCAGCGTTCGGCCGAAACGTGCGATCGAGGTTTTACTCAGAATCTGACCCACAACCGGTATTTTAAGATTAATCGTATCGAGAATGTACCGGCCCGTCTCGCTCATCCGGATAAATCGCAGGGTGGCGATCAGTGCGACCGGCGAGAACAGAAGCCAGGCCCAGCCATAGTCTTTGGCAATCCAGCTTGACACGACCATCAGCGATCGGGTCACCGCCGGCAATGTGGAGCCCAGATCGGCAAAAATGGCTTCAAATTTCGGCACCACAAACACCATGATCCCCATAACGATCGCAAAGGCGATCAATATCACGCATATCGGGTACACCATCGCCCCTTTAACCTTGCCCTTGAGCTTCTGGGCCTTTTCCATGAATTCCGCTAAACGATTCAGGATCAGGTCCAGCACACCACCGGCCTCGCCGGCAGCGACCATGTTGGTGTACAACGTGTTGAACGCCTTGGGATATTTCGCCATCGCCTCCGAGAGCGTGGCCCCCGATTCAACATCGTCGGATACACCGCCAAGCACATTTTTTAATGTGCCCGGTTTCTGTTGTTCCTGTAAAATACGCAAGGATCGCAAAATGGGCAGACCAGCGTCCTGCAGGGTACTCAACTGCCGGGTAAACTGAACCAGAACCTTCTGTTTGACCTTCCCGCCGGTCCCGCGACGTATTTTTGGGGATGACGTGCCGGATTTCTCCGCCTTACCGCGACGTCGCCCGCCTTTTTCCTTGATCTTCGTGGGGAAGAATCCCAGGTTTCGGATCTTACTGATCGCCTCTTCGCTGCTCAGGGCCTGAATCTCGTCAGAGACTTCCTTGCCCTGCGAGTCCATTGCATCATAATTATAAATTGGCATGACAGGTCCTCGAAAAAAAATGTCATTTAGGTAGGGTGGTGGTAAAAGTCAATAGTACAATGATACTAGACGCTGACGTCTCTATTGAACTTTATCTATTAAATTATAGGACGCGGGCACATAAAAGGGAAATTTTAGTTCCTCACGCCAAAAGCGGGGTTATCTCGTTAAAATCATCTTTTAAGATGTTGAAAACGGACATCATATATACGGTTGACGCCGTTCGCTACATCTCGTCCATGACGGTCTCCCGGACGACTTCGTCAATCGAGGTCAGGCCATCGAATATCGCGGTAATACCAGCATCTCTCATACTGGTCATACCGTTTTTAATTGCCATCTCCCGTAATACATTCGATGAGGCACGGTCCATAATCGCTTCTCGCATCTCATCGTTGAGTGTCATAATTTCGTAAATACCCATTCGGCCGCGATATCCCGTATTGTTACAATAGTCACAACCTTTGCCGTAATAAAATGATCGGCCCGCGATGTCCTCCTGCGATAACTCCAGCTCGATCAGTGATTCTTCATTCGGCTTAAATTCTGTCTTGCAGTTGGTACATATCTTACGAACAAGCCGCTGGCCCACAATACCTTCAAGCGTTGCGGTGATCAAAAATGGCTCGATACCCAAATCCAATAGACGGGCGATCGAACTGGGCGAATCGTTCGTATGAAGTGTAGTAAAAACCAGGTGTCCAGTCAGAGACGCCTGTACGGAGATCTGAGCCGTCTCCAGGTCACGAACTTCACCCACCAGAACCACATCCGGATCCTGACGAAGAATACTACGCAGACAGGCCGCGAAGGTTAAACCAACATCCGTTCGGATCTGACACTGGATAATACCATCAATGTCATATTCCACGGGGTCTTCTGTGGTGATTATTTTTCGGTCGACAGTATTAAGCTCATTTAACGCCGAATAAAGTGTCGTTGTTTTACCAGAACCGGTAGGCCCTGTTACGATCACGATGCCATTGGGCTTGTGGATAAGTTGGCGGAAAACTTCACGTTCTTTGATCCGCAAACCGAGTTTATCGAGGTCCAACTCGACCTGTGACCGGTCCAGAATACGAAGTACAACGCTTTCGCCAAACATGGTCGGTAAGATCGACACACGAAGGTCAACCTGACGGCCCTGAACCACCAGGGGAATACGGCCATCCTGAGGAAGTCTTCTTTCAGCGATATCCAGGTCCGCCATAACCTTAATACGCGAACTGACCGCCAAGGCGATATGACTGGGAGGCGGGACCATTTCATAGAGCACCCCATCGATTCGATATCTCATCTTGAATTCTTTTTCAAACGGCTCAAAGTGGATGTCAGACGCTTTATCCCGAATGGCCTGGAGTAAAACCAGGTTCATCAGTTTTTTGACCGGATTCGAATCCGCCATTTCGCGAAGCTCGCTCAGGTCGATACTATCGCCACGGTCTTCCATGCCCGATAGCAGGTCATCATCCGACAGATCCGAGATCAAATCGTTGATGCTTTCATTTTTATCACTGTAAAACCGAGCCAGGGCCTTCTCGAGACTGTCGGTATCGGTGATATAGGGGGTGATTTTAAAATTGAGCAGCCGTTGCAAATCGTCGGTCGCCCGGAAGTTATCCGCCGAGTCCATCGCGATACTCAAGGTATGACTGTCGGCATCAAATTCAATCGGTAGAACCCGGTAAGTCATTGCCATTTGGGCTGTTAGAAGATTAATAATGTCTTCAGAGATGTCAACCGTCCCGACTTCCGTATAGGGCATACCCAACTGAAACCCCAGGGCCATCTGTAAGTCCATATCGCTGATATAACCCAGGTCGATAAGAATGGTTCCCAGAGGGGAGGCCTTGTTGGATTTTTTTTGGACACTGAGTGCCTGGTGAACCTTCTCACGGGTAAGTTTACCCATCTTAATGAGTACACGCCCCAGGGGACGTCCTTTCAGTTGCGATATTGGCGGCATATTTGCCATGATTCAGCGTGCCCTTTTTCAGAGTGTTTCTATGCGTTGACTTTCGCACTATTTATACGATAACTCCTTTTTTAGTAAGGGTTTATCGTGCGATCTCAATAAAGGATACTTTCTCATACAAAACCAAAAGAGTAAAAATAATACACAAT
>JAIPFO010000265.1 GCA_021736565.1 Phycisphaerae bacterium
ACAGGACATGGCCAGCTTTGGGCTCATGGAGATCTGGCCGTCTTTGTCAATCTCGCCCGTTTGCACAGCGCACAATCGGCACGATCCTTCTGGTGCCAGGCCGGGATGAAAACAATAATGCGGAATCTCAAAACCGGCTTCCGTGACCGCCTGCAAGACCGTCTGGCCCTTTATCGCTTCGATCGTATGATCATTAAATGTAAAGGTTACTTTTTCCATAGGTTTCCAAATATATTTTAGTTTCCAATAGCAACGTTGTCTGTGACCATGGCGTCAAATTCACTGCGGAACTTGGTAATGATCGTTTTAACCGCCCATGCGGTTCCATCCGCCAGTCCGCAAATGGTCTTGCCTGGCAGGGCTCCCTGGGTTTCGGCCAGCTCCAACAGTGTATTTACATCCTCAATTGTACCTTCCCCTTCGATAATGCGGTTTAATATCCTGTACATCCATTGAGCCCCTTCACGGCAGGGGGTACATTGCCCGCAACTTTCATGGGCGAAAAAACGCACAATATTTCGAAGAACTGTCACCATGCAGGTCTGTTCATTCATCACCATCAGCCCGGCGGTCCCGAGTCCCAGGCATCCCCGTCCGATCGGCCCCTCGAAGTCCATCGGGCAGTCCAGCTCATCGGCGGTTAGAACGCCGGTACTCACGCCGCCCGGGATGACGGCCTTGACTTTCTTGCCGCCACGCATACCGCCGCCATATTTCTCGATCAATTCATTACAGGGAATTCCCATTGGCAGCTCATACACTCCGGGGTTATTGACGTGGCCGGAGATGCCATAAAGCTTCATCCCCGATGATTTTTCGGTTCCAAGTCCGGTGAACCAGGTGGCCCCCTTGTTGATGATATGCGGTACACAACACAAGGTCTCGACATTATTGATGACGGTTGGCTTGCCGAAAGCACCTTCCACCGCGGGAAACGGCGGTTTGGTCCGCGGCCAGCCCCGTTTACCTTCCAAGGCTTCCAACATGGCGGTTTCCTCACCGCAGACATAAGCGCCCGCACCGCGGTGCAGCACGCATTCCAAATCATAGCCACTGCCCTGGATGTTCTTTCCAAGGTAGCCGCCTTTATACGCCTCTTGGATGGCCTTTTCCATGATCTTTGCCTGGGCGAGAAACTCGCCGCGAATAAAGATGAAGGCGCCACTGGCGCGGGTGGCATAGCTACTGACAATAACCCCTTCAATGATCTGATGCGGGTCATTATCGGCGATATAGCGATCTTTAAACGTGCCCGGTTCAGACTCGTCAAAGTTCACTACCATATAAATCGGTCCGGGATGCTCCTGGGGCAGAAACCCCCACTTTGTCCCTGCCGGAAAGCCCGCCCCGCCCCGGCCGCGTAGGCCACTATCCTTCACAAGCTGGACCAACTCGGCGGGCTTCATCCCAAAGGCTTTTTTCAAGCTTTCATACCCGCCCCGGGCCACATATCCCTCAAGGGTAACTGCTTCGGGATGTCCTACATTTTTTGTCAGTACAGGTTCAAAACTCATATTCAACTCTTTGTGATTGCAACAAACGGGTTCGTCGGCTGGTTTGTGCTAAGTATATTTCCGTAAAATCTCATCTAAATGTTCAACAGATACTGTTTTGTGCAGTTCGCCGTCGATCAGCATCGCCGGGGCAAAATCACACGCCCCGATGCACTGCATTGTAACCAGCGAAAACCGTTTGTCGTTACTGGTCTGGCCAGGGGTGATGCCGAGCTTTTCGGTTAGGGCGTCCAATAATTCATTGCATCCGCATAATTCGCACGAAAGGGACTCGCACACACCAATTAAATGACGCCCGCGTTCCTCTCGAGTGAACATATCATAAAAGGTCGCGGTATCCAGCACGTCGGCAGGGCTGATCGCCAATAGCTCAGCAATTTCGACCATGACCTGATCGCTCAGGGGTCCCAGTTTCTCCTGGGCGGCATGTAACGCCGGCAGGAGCGCTGCGCGTTTGGCCGGATATTTCGCCGCGCGATCAAGAATATCCTTCCTGAACGCCTCATCCAGCAGTGTCTCGGCCGGCTGGTCGATCGGGGTTAATCTGTCAATACTTTCCCAGGTCATACTGTTCCTTATTTAACGTGATTCTTATCTGTCAAGTTCTGCCGCGATGATATTCAAGCTGGACAATGTGACCACCACTTCAGAGATCGTATGGCCTTCCAGGAGTTTTGCGATCGCCTGTAAATGGAGGAATGACGGCCCCCGGGTCTTCGCCCGAAATGCCTGACTTGTCCCATCACTCACCAGGTAAAAGCCCAGTTCCCCGTTGGGCGTCTCCTGGGCGCTATAAACTTCACTGATCGGCGTACTGAATCCACGATTGGGCATCACTGATTCAAAATGGTGGATCACCCCTTCAATACTGCCATAAACTTCGGCTTTATTGGCCTGGGCGATCCTCAGGTCGCTATCGACATTCATCTCCCCATCGGGGATCTTCTCGATCGCCTGAAGAATGATATTTCGCGACTGGATCATTTCTTCCATACGCACCAGGTAGCGTCCATACACATCCCCGGTACTGGCGACCGCCACTTTAAAATCCATCTCCGGATAGGCCAGGTAAGGTTCATCCTTGCGTAAATCACGTAGCACGCCGGATGCCCTGGCGACCGGTCCGGTCCATCCAAAGTTGATCGCCTCTTCGGTGGTCAAAACCCCCACGTCGCAGGTGCGTTCCATAAAGATCGGGTTGCGGGTCAAGAGCGTATGACATTCGTCAATCGTCTGGGTCAGCTTCTCACACATCGCGAGAACACCATCGAACCAGCCGTCGGGGATGTCCGCCATCGCGCCGCCGGTCCGCGTCCAGCTGGTGGTGAACCTCGCCCCGCACAATGATTCAAACAGGTCCATGATCGGTTCGCGAATATTAAACAGCAGCACAAACGCCGTCATCGCCCCAACTTCCAGGGTCGCCTCACCGACACACAGCAGATGGTCCTGCAGGCGGGCCATCTCAGCGATCAGCGTTCGGGCATATTTACACCGCTCGGTGATTTCGATCCCTATCAGCTTTTCCACCGCCGTATGCCAGGCTATATTATTGGCAATCGGCGAGATGTAATTCATCCGGTCGGTGACCGTGACATACTGATCGTAGGTATGATGTTCCGCCAGTTTCTCAAACCCGCTATGCAGATACCCGATATGCGGCGTGCACTTAACAATCCGCTCGCCATCCAGCTCCAATACCAGGTGAATCGTCGTATGTGTCGCCGGATGCTGAGGGCCAAAGTTCAAGACATACCGGTCCCCTGTGCCCGGCACCCGCTCCAGCGTTGCCGGTTGAGCGATCTGTTCAATTGTCTCTGGTTCAATACTCAATCGATTACCTTTTTCATGTTTCATGTGCAGAGGTTGCCTCTGATGTCTTTACTTAACTCGTTTCCCTGTCAACAATCCTGAAGCTCTCCCGTTCACCCTGTCCCTGAAGCGGGTAATCTTTCCGTAGTGGATGTTTGCCCTCAAACAGGTCACAGAGCAGCAATCGCTTCGGATTCGGATGTCCTTCGAACGAAAAGCCAAACATTTCGGCCGCTTCCCGTTCGGGCCAATTTGCCCCACGGTAGATATCTGTCAGGCTCGGGACCGTCATATCTTCCTCGGCGACCCATACCTTAAGGATTACTCGCTTATTATGGCTCAGGCTCAACATCGGATACACCAGGGCAAACCGACTCGGGGTTTCCTGGGCGTACCCCTGGTAGTCAATGCCAATAATGTCGGTCAACTGCTCGACGCTACATCGCGGATCATCATGGAGAAACCGTACCACCTCAGCCAGGATAGACTTCGGCACAATGATCGTCGTCATCCCACCGGCATAAGCCACTTCGTCAAAATTCTCTTTACCGAATTTCTCTGATAAAAGCTCAAATGTAGATTTTTTATGATTCATAATTCTTGTAGGATGGGCTGTGCCCATGCTGATTTTTTTAATTTTGATGTCCACGTCAAAAGTTAATTTTGGAGCGATATATCGGTCTTTAAGATGCGGAAAATGGACTCTCAAAATACTTATGACGCTGGCGTCAATTTTTGGTATTATTTATCTGGCGGTTAGCCATAAGGAAGCGTTTTACCGCAACTCATATGACACGGTTTTTGCCAATCGTCTCCCTGGGGTTTAAGGTCGTCAGGAACCTCCGTTCGAGGCGGGACCACGATTCCCAACGGACGGGCAACGCTGGTCCCGGCTTTCATGCCCAATTTCTGTATTTTCATTAGCCCTTCGATGATCTGCTCGGGCCTTGGTGGACAACCCGGCAGGTATAGATCTACGGGTAAAAACTGGTCAATCCCCTGGACCACTGCGTAAGTGTCAAATTCGCCACCGCTACTGCAGCAGGCCCCCATACTGACCACCCATTTGGGCTCGGCCATCTGGATATAAAAACGCTGCAACACCGGGAGCATTTTCACCGTTACCCGCCCGGCCACCAGTAGTAAATCGCACTGCCGCGGCGTAAAACGCATCGCCTCGGCGCCAAAGCGGGCTATGTCAAACCGCGAGCATGCCGAGGCCATAAACTCGATCCCGCAACAGGCCGTCGCGTAAGGCACCGGCCAAATCGAATACTGTCGACACCAGCCGATCACCGTGTCCAGCGTACTGCCAATGACGCCGGGTAATTGTTTTTCTAAGCCTTTACTCATGTATTATATAGATTCCCGTTAAGCGGGCAGTATGGGCAGGGCCCATCCACCAGGGGTCTACCAAGGGTCTTTAACGCCAGTCAAAAACGCCCTTCCCCCAGGCGTAAACAAACGCAACCAGTAAAATTGTCGTAAAAATCCCAATTTCTATCAAATAAACCCCACTGGTGTCGTGATTGAACAGGATCGCCCAGGGGTAAAAGAAGATCAACTCCACATCAAACAGTAAAAAAAGGATTGCCAGGAGGTAAAATCGCGAATGAAACCGGTTTCTCGCCGGTCCCACAGGGTCCACTCCGCACTCGTAAACACTCCCTTTTTCCGCCCCCGAACGTCCGGGGCCAAACAACCAACTAAAAAAGACCATCGCCCCAACGATCAGTCCGGCAACAACCAGCATTACTAGAATGCCCTGATTAATCTGGCTTGAGCCCATAAGTTGTCCAAAGCATGGCAATATCATTACAATTAAGCTTTCCCTGGCTTCCGCGTTAAAAATCGATCATGATCTATCAAATCGGTCTTCAACATGCGAAAATTGATTTCCGTGTCAAAAGTTATTCTGTCAAAGGCGGGTCCGCCCTTTAAGACGCGAAAAAAGGCTTCGAAAACACCGTGGCAGTGTTTTTTTAATTTTTTTTCAGTCAATTCTATCCTGAGATTCTTAATAATAACAACCCCTGACAAGAAATGCCACAACTATTTGGCGTCAATATGATCTAAAATCCATTTTTTATCGACATTGACAAGTTGCCTGTAGCTGTCGGAATTGAAATCAAATCGGCAGACACTTCTAAAATCGCAGTACGTGCAGGGGGT
>JAIPFO010000266.1 GCA_021736565.1 Phycisphaerae bacterium
GGGAGAACATGCCAGGTGGGCCAAAGGGCTGCGGTGGTGGCGGCCGGCGTTGTCGCGGCGGCCGAGGGCCATGAGCGGGGTGACGGCTGACGGCAGCGTCATGGTCATTTTGAAACCCATTTTTCGCATCTTAAAGGGCGATTTGAGATTCATAAAACCACTTTTGACGTGAGAATCAAACTTAATAGTCCGGCGATGCCGGGTAAGGGAAAAAATGAAAATTGCAATCACGACCCAAGGACAGGATTTATCCAGCGCACTTGACCCGCGATTTGGGCGGGCGAAATGGCTTCTTTTAGTAGACAGCGATACGGGTGCGTTTGAAGTTCATGATAATACGATGAACCTGAACGCTTCTTCGGGGGCGGGCATTCAGGCGGCTCAAAATGTGGCAAATCTTGGGGCTGAGGCGGTCATAACAGGCAACATGGGCCCCAATGCCGTTAAAACGCTTAATATGGCCAAAGTACAAATATTTTTATCGACAGACGGCACCGCCCAGGACGCTTTGGATTTATTCAAGGCCGGAAAACTCCAGGGCATTACCGAGCCGAATGTTGAAGGCCATTGGGCCTAAACACTTTGAGCCCCGTTTTCCGGCTCTTAACGGGCGAATTTAGTGCCGGGAACTGGCTTCTGAGGTGGAAGGCCAACAAGGATTACCAATAAATGAAAACGTATTTTGATTGTATCCCCTGTTATATCCGCCAGGCCCTTGACGCGGTTCGATCCGTTACTGACGATCAAGAGATCCAGGGGCAGGTACTGCAGGAGGTACTGGACCTGGTTGCTAAGATGGATATGAATGCAACGCCCCCGGCGGTGGCGCAGAAAATACACCGCATTATCAAGCGACTTACGAAGACGGCTGACCCGTATAAACAGGAAAAGCAACATTTCAATCAGTTTGCGATGTCACTTCTGCCCAAATATAAAAAACTGATCGACTCGTCTGAGAATCCTTTGGAAATAGCCCTTCGCCTGGCGATTGCCGGGAATATCATTGATCTCGGGGTTCAATGTTCGCTTGAACTATCCGAAGCTGAAAAAGTCATCGAAACGACACTCACCGATGATTCATTAGACCTGGTCGCCCTGGATGATTTTCAGCAGGCTGTGGCCGGGGCGAAAGATATCCTGTACCTGGCGGATAATACCGGTGAGATCGTCTTTGATAAATTACTCATTGAACAAATTGGCCCGGAGAAGATAACGCTTGTGGTCCGGGGCGTACCGATCATTAATGATGCGACGCTTGAAGACGCTAAGGCGGTGGGTCTGGCTGATTTGGTAAAGACGATGGATAATGGTGACGATGCACCGGGAACCATCCTTGAAACCTGCTCAGAAGCGTTCCGAAATCGATTTAAGCAGGCCGACCTGGTGATCGCCAAGGGGCAGGGCAACTACGAAACCTTGAGTGATGTTGATAAAAATATGTTTTTTGTTCTGAAGGCCAAATGCCCTGTCATCGCCGAACATCTGGGATGCCAGGTTGGCACTTTAGTCTTACGTGCGCGTCATAAGAATTTTTGAAGCCTGTTTCCCGCAGTTTAAAGGGCGATTTGAAATACATAAAACTACTTTTGACGTGAGAATTCATTTTAGGAAAGGAGCATTATTATGCCACGAGGTGATAGAACAGGCCCAGCAGGAATGGGCCCAATGACAGGACGTGGCGCAGGATCCTGCGCAGGATACCAGGTACCCGGCTATGCCAATCCCGTTGCCGGTGGTGGAATGGGTTATGGCCTTGGCGGCGGTGGTCGCGGTCGCGGCGGTGGCGGTGGCGGTGGCGGTGGCGGTGGCTGGGGGCGACGTAACATGTTCCATGCCACAGGGGTTCCGGGCTGGGGGCGTTCCAATGCAGGCACTCCGGCCTATGCCGGCGGCATCCCCAACAGTGAACCTTACGGAGCAGCGTCTACTCGCGAACAAGAACTGGATATGCTTAAAGGCCAGGCCGATTACTTTGAAGGTGCCCTGAATGACATCCAAAAGCGTATCAGCGACCTTGAAGCGGCCTCCAAAGAGAAGTAACTGATGCAGCATCCTCCGTCTTTTTGAAATGCACTTTCCGCATCTTAAAGTCGAACATTGACTTTAAGATGCGGACATCATGATTGGAGATTTTTATGACACGATGCGGCATCGGCCCGGAGTTTTCACTTATTTCGGTGGCCGCCGGTTTAGTGGCCGGCGGTTTAACCTACTGGGACCCGGAGCGATTTACGATAGACTTTATCCCTTATTGGCTCCTGGCGGTTTCGGGGGCGGGTTTGAGTGTGACGGGCATTTTTGTCTATGTCATTTCTCTTGGAACCTTTACGATCGCCTACCAAAAAGGGCAACTGGCAACCGAAGGGTTGTATGCTATCGTAAGACATCCCATTTATGCAGCATGGATCGTGCTGATCTGCCCGGGGGGCGTTCTTTTTTTTCGATCGTGGCCCATGCTTATTGTGCCCCTGATCGCTTACCTGAGCTTCAAGACATTTATTCATAACGAGGATGATTATTTAAATGATAAATTTGGTACAACCTACCTTGATTATCGATCAGAAGTCACCCACGAAATTTTCCCCGGCTGGGGATTTTGGAGATATATAACATGAAAATAGCCATAGCAAGTGGCAAAGGCGGCACGGGTAAGACGACCATTGCGACAAACCTGGCGGTGGTGCTCTCGAAACAGGGTCGGGACGTTGAACTTCTCGACTGTGACGTGGAAGAGCCGAACTGCCATATTTTTGTCAAACCTGAAATGGAGACCAGCAGCCCCATTACGATCCCGGTCCCGGAGGTTGATGACGCGAAATGCACCGGATGCGGCCTTTGCAGTGCATTGTGCCAATACAGTGCGATTGTTTGCATTAAGGGCAAGGTCATGGACTTTGAAGATATGTGCCATGGCTGCGGCGGCTGCACACTGATCTGCCCGGAGAAGGTGATCACCGAAAGGGAGAAGGAAGTGGGCATTGTTGAAATTGGCCAGGGGAAAGGTTTTTCTTTCCTGCATGGCCTGCTGAAGATCGGGCAGGTGATGGCACCGGCGGTGATCCGTGGGACCAAGGCCGCGGGCCGGGAGTGTGAGATCAGCATTATTGACGCGCCTCCGGGGACATCCTGTCCTGTTATTGAGGCGGTTAAGGATGCCGACTTTGTCATTCTCGTTACCGAGCCGACCCCTTTCGGGCTGAATGACCTTAAACTGGCGGTTGGAATGGTTCGGGCACTGAAACGGCCCTTTGCCGTAGCGATCAACCGCTGTGATGCCGGCGATGACGCGGTGAAGCAATATTGCCTGACCGAGGAAATTAGTGTCATCCTGGAGATCCCGGATGACCGGCGTATCGCCGAGGCCTATTCACGTGGCGAGATCGCATTAGAATGTATAGACGACTATGTTGACATTTTCAGCACGACTATCAAACAGATAGAAGGACATCATCAATGAAAGAACTCATAATTATAAGCGGGAAGGGTGGTACGGGTAAAACGAGCATTACCGCGTCCTTTGCGGCACTGGCCCAAAACGCGGTATTTGCGGATTGTGACGTTGACGCCGCCGATCTGCACCTGGTTTTGGAACCGGCCATCAAACAGACCACGGATTTTAGTGGTGGTAAACGGGCAGAGATTGACCCGGCGACATGCACTCCATGTGGCAAATGTCTGGAAGTTTGTCGCTTTGGCGCCGTCAAAAAATCATGGGATGTCGATGAGGTTGTTGACCTGGCCTATCACATTGACCCCATTTCGTGCGAAGGGTGTAAGGTTTGCGTTGAATTCTGCCCGGAAAACGCGATCCGCTTTGACGACTGTATCAACGGCCAGTGGTTTATTTCCGATACGCGATTTGGTACGATGGTCCACGCCAAACTGGGGATTGCCGAAGAGAATAGCGGTAAACTGGTGACCCTGGTGCGAAAAGAGGCCCGTCAGATCGCTGAACGTGAAAATGCCGCCCTGCTGATCGTTGACGGTTCACCGGGGATCGGCTGTCCGGTTATTGCCTCGATCACCGGCGCGGATATGGTTCTGGTCGTTACCGAACCGACCCTGTCGGGCAAGCACGATCTGGAACGCGTGGCACAACTGACCGCTAATTTTAAGATACCGACCTATCTCTGCATTAACAAAGCGGACATCAATCCGAAGCTTAGCGATGAGATTGAAAGAGAAGCCGGCAAGCGCGGGCTGAAAGTTGCGGGGCGAATTGGTTATTCCGACGCCTTTACGAAGGCCCAGATCATGAAGCGTTCCATCGTGGAGTATGACGATAGCGCTGTAACAGACGAGATAAAAACTTTATGGAGAAACGTTACTGATGCCCTTAAATGAAGAACAGAAGAACCAGATGCGAGCCGAACAGGCACAGATCAAGAATAATTTAAAAGATATTAAGCACCAGATACTGGTACTCAGCGGCAAAGGCGGCGTTGGCAAGAGTAGTATTGCGGTGAACCTGGCGGTTTGGCTGTCGCTGCAGGGCAAGAAGGTTGGCCTGCTGGATGTTGATATTCACGGGCCGAGCGTTCCCAAGCTGCTGCACCTTGAAGGGCGCAGACTTCAAGGGAGCCAGGATAAAATTGAACCGGTAGCTTACAGCGAGACGCTCAAGGTGATGAGTGTCGGCTTTTTGATCCAGGATGAGAATTCAGCATTGATCTGGCGTGGCCCGATGAAGCATAATGTGATCAAACAGTTTGTCTCGGAGGTGGCCTGGGGTGAGTTGGATTACCTGGTGGTTGACTGCCCGCCGGGCACCGGTGACGAGCCTTTGTCGATCGTACAGCTCCTGGGTCCGGTTGACGGTGCGGTTGTTGTCACGACGCCTCAGCAGCTGGCGATCACCGATGTTAAAAAATGCATTACTTTTTGCAAGCAGTTAAGTTTGCCGATTTTGGGCGTTATTGAGAATATGAGCAGCTTTGTCTGTCCGCATTGCAAGCAGCGGACCGATATCTTCGGCGATGATGGCGGCAGGCAGATGGCCCAGGATCATGACGTGCCGTTTTTAGGGAGTATTCCGATCGACCCGGCGATGGCCCCGGCGGCCGATGCCGGGCAGCCTTTTATTGGCATTCACAATGACAGTCCGACCTCGCAGGCGTTTAGCGAGGCGTTTGGGCCTCTTTTGGAATTATAGACGCCCGCTTTAGACGTTTTTTTGAGACCCGTTTTTTGCATTTCAAAGGGTGATTTTAAAGTCGAAAAATGACTTTTGAGAGAGCCCTCCATTACAAACCATTTAACCCTATTGACAGGAGCAACCAAATATGAAAATTGCCATCCCACTCGCCCAAGGGAATTTATGTCTTCATTTCGGCCATTGTGAGAAATTCGCGGTGATCGACACTGACGACAGTACCCAGGAAATATTAAAACGTGAAGACCTTACCCCCCCCGCCCATGAACCGGGCGTGCTGCCAAAATGGCTGGGCGATATGGGCGTTCATGCCATTATTGCCGGCGGT
>JAIPFO010000267.1 GCA_021736565.1 Phycisphaerae bacterium
ACATTGCCGGATTATATAAAATTCGCCACGGTTCGGGAAAGTGCGATAACGCTGGAGACGCCATGGAAGACGCCGGGAATTCTGACGTTGCCGGCATCGCCGGGCCAATATCCCGCGGTGATTCTCGTTCACGACCTGGGACCTAAAGACCGGGATGAAACCACGGGGGCCAATAAACCGTTTCGAGACCTGGCGTGGGGGTTGGGCAGCCAGGGAATCGCGGTTATTCGATATGATAAACGCACACTTCTCAACGATCCGAACATTAATCCGCCTCTGGGTGATTATACGGTTCAGCAGGAGTTCATTGATGATATTCAGGCGGCGGTTACGTGGTTAAAGACCCATGCGTCAATTAGATCGGATCAGATATTTATTGTGGGGCACGGCCTGGGAGGCACTTTAATACCGCGAATTGAAAAAAACTACCCCCAGCTCGCCGGTGGGATCATCATGGCAGGATTTACCCAATCGCTAACCGATGTGATCTCGCGTGAGAATAATTACCTTAACGCCTTTGACAAAGAGATCAGTCCCATCGAAAAAGCGGAGCAAAATAAACTGGATCTAAAGATCGCCAAAGTCATTGCCCCGGAATTGTCCTCAGCGATTGAATCGGCTGAATTACCTTTGGGGCTTTCAGCGGAATACTGGCTGGATATGCGGGTGTATAATCCGATAACATTAGCCAAAGAGTCAAAAAAACCTTTGCTCATTCTCCAGGGGGGCAGAGACTACCAGGTGACGCTGGATGATTTTTATGGCTGGCGAAAAAATCTGATACAACGTGAGAACACCGCCTTTAAGCTCTATTTACACCTGAACCATCTTTTTATGGAAGGTTATGGTAAAGGCGTCAGGAGCCATCCTGACGAATACAACCTGCGGGGCCATCTCGCCCCGGTCGTCATTGATGACATCTCTCAGTGGATACATCAGTGCGTAAAAGGCATCCGCTAACGGGTTTCTACTGATTTGGTAACGGCGGTTTTATTTATTATGACACTGTCGGCATAACTCCCCCTTTTCATAGCGGACCGACAGGTTCATTTTACTGGTCGTATTGTACATATTATGACACGAAATGCAGCCGACCCGGCCACCGACAAAACGAATCTGCGGGCTAAGCGTCATTCGGGGCTTGAGGTGTATTCTTTGGATCGCTATTGACTTCTGGTCAAAATCCATACCGATCGGATGACTGGACATGGTTTTCCAGCGATTATATTTCTGGCGGCGTGTTTCATGGTCATCAGGGATACTGGGGGTGATCTCTTCATGGCAGCTCAAACAGTTCAATGATTCAGGATCGATTTTTTCTATCCCGGTCACCAGGCCGGCTTCTGTGAAATCGGTCGTCATCTCTTCGCGTTTTTCATTTGTTTTAAGGTGGGCTCTGGTAGAGAATTGCCAGTGGGTCTTCTCTTTTTGTGTTTTTCCCAGTTTCTGGTGACACGACGCGCAGAAGAGTTGACCGGCCGGACGGCGGAGAAAGTATGGAGTTACATTTGTCTCCTGACCAAAACCGATTTCGTCATGACAGGTCAGGCAGTTGACCTTTGAATTTTTACTGAGGGGCATATCCGAAGGGAGTGGCGCACTGGGAATAACATCAACCGGATGGCTGAGTTTGGCATGGATAACATGACAACTGCTCTGTGAACAGAGTTGATTGACATTTTTAGTTATCGTGCCCACAATGGCATCGGTATCAACGGGATTGACCGGGTCATGGCAACGGGAACAGGCCTGGACAAAGTGATGTGGGGATTGAGTATCCGAAGTATCGGCTAAAGAAGTCGATAGCAGAAATGTCAATAGGGTCGCTATGATCAACCTCAACGGCCGGGTCGATGGGTGGGTATAGCCATTTTCTATTCGCCTGGATCGCATGAAAATACCTTTTCGTGATCAACACGTAAAAAGCGTTCGGTATAGGGGCCAGATAAGCCCGAAACCATGCATCCAGGTGCTACGCGGAAATTATTTGATTCTATAAAATATTCATTACTAAAATATGCAAAATAAAACGTTCAATAGCAATACGTTATGTAAATATTACTGGTAAAAATGAAGTATTTAGTGCTAAGATGTAGGGGATATGAGGATTAAACGACTGATAATGCAATTCAGCATGGGGACCGCTCTCCTCCTTTATTCGTTGTTTTCTTCAGCTTCCCGGGCGGCCAGTCGGCGTTTGAGATTTCGGACGCTGCTGTCCATGATGAGCAGGTAAATAAAATAGGCCACCCAAAGCACAGCGAAGGCGGATCCGAGATATATAATATTTTTATCCATTATAATGACCTCTATAGTAAGTGTTTTTGTAATTTAGACTGGCATTGGAAAACATCATATCGCAACCAGATCAATGCCGATGCCAGCAGAAATGTCCCGATGAGTCCAGATGCAAAAGCCAGTTTCTGTTCAGGATTGTCAAATGAGAAATTGGGTTTGTGAATATCCGGCATCAACCGGGCACTAATATAAACCAAAGGTACGTCAAGAAATGCGATGATGCCAAAAACAGCACAGATTTGAGCTTTTTTACGGGTGGCCGGAATGCTGCTTCTGAGAATCAGGTAAGCGATATACAGGAACCAAAGAATCGCCGATGTAATCAAACGCGGGCTGGGCGTCCACCAGGTATTCCAGGCGATTTTGGAAAATATGCAGCCGGTCGCATTCAGGACAGTCGCAAAAATCAGACCTGCTTCAGCGGCCGCAGCAGCCAGATAGTCAAAGGATAATTTCTTTGTGGCCAGATAGCCAATGCCGCCAATCAGCACAATACAAAAACAGAGCAACGCACAGATTGAACTGGGAACATGAAGATAGATGATATTGAGATACAGGGGGTCACACTGGCCATCGTAAGAAAGTGAGAACCAGACTGAACTGACCAGAAATATAAACGATAGTATCAATAATAGTCGACGCATGGGTCCCTCATTCCTGTACAACAAAGCCAAATAACAGCCAACTGGCGGTTATGAATATAACATCAAAGGCGATTAAATAACTCACGGCGGTTTTAAGAGTGCCCACCATGGCCAACGCCCCGGTACCCACCAGTTCGGCAGGGATCGCATCAAAACAGATCAATAAAGCGAAGGTGGCGGGCATCATCACCGGCAGCAGGATGGTCAACACCAGGATGCTGAGCAGTGAGCCGCGTATTCGCGAAACCTGGACAATGGCCGAAAATAATGTCCCCACGCCGCAGATACTCAAATTGGCCAGCAATAATATACCGACCAGGCTACCGATACCGATAGCCAGTTTTAATTTAAAGGCGATAATGACGATCGGGGTCATGATCAGCTGGAAAATGGCCACCATCGTGACATTGACCAGTAATTTAGCGATGTAAATGGACCCGGCATCCACCGGGGCCAGCAGCAGGCCGTTGATGCAATCCTGATGTTGTTCGGTGGCAAACGATCGCTCCTGGGCCAGTAAGGAGGCAAATAACAATGCGACCCAAAACGCCGCCACACCCATCGATGATTGGTTTATACCGCCCACCTCGGAGACCAGGCGCATCACCCAGACGATCAGCATGCCCAGAACGATCATGGCGGGCAGGACCTCCTTGGACCGCAGTTCGGTAACAATATCTTTGACAAAGATGGCCTTGACTTCGTTGAGAAGGTTACTCATGACTGTCCCTCGCATACGAAAGGTAATCTTGAATAAACTTCTCCCGGTCGATCTTCTCGGCCGGTGAATCGAAGATCAGCTTGGTATTATCCAGCACCACAAACCGGTCGCAACATTGGATGCCGTAGTTGGTTTCGTGGGTGGTCATAATGACCGTTCCGCCATTGTCACTGAATTGACGCAAGACCTCCACCAGGTGACGACAGGCTTGTGTGTCCAGGCCGGTAAAGGGTTCATCCGCCAGCAGAACTTTGGGCTGATGAACGACCGCCCGGCATATCGCCAGACGCTGGAGCATGCCGCGAGAGAGGATGCTGGTTTTATCATAACGATAACCCGCCAGGCCGACCTCCTCCAGTAATTGTGATACCCGTTTTTGCCGGTTTGGAACACCGTAAAGCTGGGCAACAAAGGCCAGGTTTTCCGCAACGGTGAGATCCGGGTATAGCATACTTTTATGGGAAATCACCCCAAGGATCGCTTTGACCGCCTGGGGGTTTTTGCAAATATCGTGCCCCTCGACCCGGATCGTTCCATCGGTTGGCTGCAACAAGCCTGCGACAATTCTCATCAGCGTGCTTTTGCCGGCACCGTTGGCCCCGCAGAGACAGAGTGATTCCCCGGCTGGAATGCGCAAGTCGATCTGATCAAGAACACGCCGGGTTTCATAGGCCATGCTCAGATGGGCTATTTCAATAGAAAAATCGCTATTGGAGATAGTGGATGGGCGGTTAGTCACTTTTTTTACGATTGCCCCTGATTCGTAATATGGCGATCACAACGATGGCCAGGAAGGTTGCCGCCATAACCATTATCGCTGTATTATTTTTTTCGTCTGAAGAAAATCCGACAAATTCAATGGCCAGCGATTCCTGGGCCTGCTTGGCACCTATGGAATAATAAATGCCTTTTTTACCATCCGAAAGCGTCACCGGTTCGCCGGGGCCGTCAAGCCCTTTGGGTTGAGCTTTCACCAGTGACAGAAAAAGAGTAATATCAGCGGTGGGCATGTTGAATGTTTTATCGAATTTTATACGGGTTTCGGTAATGGGTAATTGATAGGTGAATTTAATGTCATATCCACCCGGGGCAACTGCCATGGCATCGTAGAAACCGGTGTCCTCAAACACCAGGGCTTCTTGAGCCAGATATTCGATCGGTGTAAAATTCTTATATCCCAGCGGTAAGGAGACCGGTAGAGCTTTCGATTTATTATCTTTATCGACCTGAGACGATTTAACGGCATTGTGGGTCGGATTGATCAGGTACATATACTCGGTCACTTCCAGGTAGTCTTCCTGGCGAATGATAAAGATCTGATGGGTGTCAATTCGCAATTGGGAATTATCAGCAAGGACATCGTAAGTCCGAACGATCGCATCAATACGCTCTCCGGTGGATCGCAAGGGCACCTGGCTGCCCCAGAAGGTGACGGATTCGTGCTCACAATAAGGCACGGCAATGCGGTTGGCCGCCGCAAGAACTTCTGCGAAAGTTGCCACACCGTTTTGATCCGCTTTTCCCTTAAGGGTGGTAACCCGTTCATAATCCTGCCCCTGGTCATTGGGCTGATAGATGTCAAGATAGACATTATCCCCCGCCAGAGAATGGCCGTTGGGAGTGCCATTGACTAAGCGAACTTCAACGGTCAACCAATGGGGCGATGTCTCAATAAGCGGGCCGTCACCATGCTGAGCCATCGCGAACGAGGCAGTTGCTAATAGAACCCATGTTAGGATCAAAATAGTATAACGCAAGAAATATCTCCTGTATATCGAGAGCGGGGGGGGGGGGGGTCAG
>JAIPFO010000268.1 GCA_021736565.1 Phycisphaerae bacterium
CCTGGCCGGTCTTTTCGTCAATCGAGGCTTCGATCTCACCTTCGGAGACCCCTCTTTCAATAAAGTCTTTTATTCCCATCTGTTCAATGAGTGTGAACTGACGGTCCATCATCTGCCAGGCTTGCTCGAGGTCAAGGCTCCGGCGTGTCTGACTGAGTGACCGGGCACTTAACGAGCAGATGGTCGTTACGGCAATGGCCAGGATGACACTGGCGGTGAGCACTTCGATCAAGGTGAAGCCGCTGGGTCTCATGGTAAATAGGTTGTATCGATCGATCATAAATGTCACCTGCCAGTGGCCCCTCTACAAGGCTTCGTCCAGATCCAGGGTGTCGGGTTCTACCTGGTCGGCCTGGCCCCTGATAAGATTAGTCTTTCCGGTCGCCCCTGAAATTTTCAAGGTGTAATAGCGTTTACCGTCTGTGAGGGTAATAATCGTATTGTCCGTCGTGCCGTCCGGAGCAAAGATAATCGTCCGTGTATTCTGTCCGTCGGCGTTTTCTGTTGATTCGTCGTTATATGATGTCTCAGGATCCTCCTGGGATAGCGTTTCAATGAGAATGGTCTGGAAGTTTACTTTTTCATGAAGTTTAACCGGTCGGCTAAACGGGTTTTTAATCACCCGTTCTTCGGCGGTGCTGGCATCGTCACCGGGGTCATCGACCGCCAGGTAAAATTGTTTTCCTGATTTGTCCAGGACCATGCGACAGGGGCTATGGCGTTCAATCGCCACGATACGTCCATAGCGGGCGGTCAGCAGAAGCTGTCGGGCCGATTTTTCAATCACCCGTTTCTGGTACGTGGTGAGGTAAAACACCCCCGCGGTCCCTGAGAACATTACGATCAGGGCCGAGACGGCCAAAAGCTCAACCAGTGTAAAGCCATGGCAAGGAGTTTTTTTTCTTGAATGGTATAAACGCATTGTCATGAGTTTCTTGTGAGTAAAATCTACCCCAAAAGGGCAGTGTTTTTTCGGCAATGAGTCAGGGGCTTTCGAGCGGCCTATTGTTTTTTTGTATTTGCCGAGGTAAAATAATTATTCGTCGTTAAAGAGGTCTTTATTCTCGCCGTCGCCACCGGGTTCTCCGTCGGCACCGAAGCAGATAATGTCATAACTGCCAACGTTAATCTCACCCTCGGGATTGTAGATATACGGGTGGCCCCAGGGGTCCAGAAGTTTGCTGGGCTTAATATATTCACCATCCCAGGAACCCGTTCCTTCGTTGTCTTCTGTTTCCTGTTCGGGCGATCTTATCAGGGCCTGGAGACCGCCTTCTTCTTCGGTGGGGAAGTGCCCCATATCGGTGTAGTATTCTTGCAGGCCGGTTTCCAACGCTGAGATGCCCGCCTTGGCGAGGTTGGATTTAGCCTTTCCCAGTTTTTTGGCCACCTGAGGGACCAAAAAGGCCGCCAGCATCGCAACGATAATAACGACGACCAGAATTTCAACGAGTGTGAAAGCGTTTCGTTTGTGAACGATTTTAGTCATAGGGTTTCCTTGTCAATGAGTTATTTGTTTAAAGCCCCGCGCCCAGGTCCATGACCATGACCGGTAGGAGCATCGCCAGGACGATAAAGCCGACAACGAGTGCCAGCAAGAGAATCAGGACCGCCGGGAGTATGGCATTAAATCGCTGGACTGCTGCGTCGGAGGATTCGTCGAAGGTGTCCGCTGCATTGAGAAGCATCTCATCCAGCTTACCGGTCTGTTCTCCAACCGAGACGATCTGAACCAGCAACGGCGGGAAATTCCCCGATTCGGCCAACGGCTCGGCGACTGAAGCGCCGGTTTTTACTTTTTGAGCGACATTATCGATGTCACGGGCCAGGAGTTCATTGCCCAGTGTATCGCGAACGACCGAGAGGGCTTCCAGAATAGCGATCCCGCCATGGGTCAGTGATCCCAGGGTTCGGGCAAACCGTCCGACCGCGATGGTTTTTATGACATTGCCAAAAATTGGGATTTTCAGTTTAAATGTGTCCCATTTGAACTGGCCGGCCGGCGTGTGTGTCCAGCGTTTGAACAAGATAAGTGCGGTGATAAGTCCTATCACCAGTATCAGGCCATAGATACTGGTAGCAAAATCACTAAGAGACATCAGTATTTGCGTGGGCCAGGGCAGCCCGGTATTCGATTCGCTGGTGAGCATTTCGACGATACGGGGCAGTACCAGGGTGACCAGGACAATTACTGAGATAAAGCCGATCGAAAGAACGAACAGCGGATAGGCTGCGGCACTTTTTAAACTGGATTTCACGTGGCTTTCGCGTTTGAGCAGCTCAACCAGTCGCCCGGTCGTTTGTTCGAGAATACCGGCGGTTTCGCCGACACGAATCATGGCCAGGTAGAGTGGTGAGAAGGTTCGGCCATGTTTGGCCATCGCGTCGGATAATGAGTCGCCCGATTGAACCTTCTCTGCCAGTTGAGCCAGTAGCGATTTAAGTGCCGGTTTGGTGACCTGCTTATTAATGATGTTCAGGCAATCGAGCAGCGGCAAACCCGATTGCAGTGCAGTATGAAGCTGGCTGGTGAAGGCCAGGACGTCATTGCTGTTGACTTTGCCCGAAAAAATGGTCGACTCAGCGGGTTTCGAGGTCCTCTCGGATTTGTTGGCCACAGGACGCGTCTTGGTACTTTGTTCGGAGAGATGGGTGGCAAAGTGCCCTTTGCCTTTTAATTGAACAATAGCGCCCCGGCGGTCCATCGCCTCAATGGTGCCCGATATTTTAGTGCCCGAATTGTCGATTCCCTGGTATTCGAAGAGCATGGTATTATGGGGGGTAAAAGAGGGTTGTTATTATGTTGAAACGGTTCATTGACGCTACGATTGCCGGGGGTTATTCTTCATCAATTTCCTGGGTTACCCTGAGGACCTCTTGCGGGGTGGTATGTCCCGAGAGGATTTTTTCTATGCCGTCATGTCGCATTGTGACGTAATTATCGGAGGCATTTCTAATAATCTGTTCGGCGGTCGGTTTGTTGCTGATCAGTTGGCGGAGTTTATCCGTGATCCGAAGCACTTCAAAGAGCCCTGTGCGCCCTTTCATTCCGGTATTCATACACTGGTCGCACCCGACGCCGCGATAGAAGATTGAACTGGGCGGCAGGGCCTGTGAGTTTCGTACACTGTTGAGCAATCGGTTGTCGGGGGTATAGGCTTCTTTGCAGAAGGGACAGATATTCCGTACCAGCCTTTGGGCCAGGACCACTTCAAGCGAACTGGCCAGCAGAAACGGTTCAACCCCCATGTCGATCAGGCGGGTCACCGCACCGGCGGCATTGTTGGTGTGAAGCGTCGAAAAGACGAGGTGTCCGGTCATCGCCGCTCGTATCGCAATATCGGCGGTTTCCCGGTCGCGGATTTCACCGACCATGATCACATCGGGATCCTGGCGGAGAATATGGCGTAGCCCGGTTGCGAAGCTCAGCCCTCGTTTGGGATTGACGGGCATCTGGATAATGCCGTTCAGCTGGTATTCGACCGGATCTTCAATGGTGATGATTTTGAGACTGGGGGTGTAGATGCTGGATAATGCCGAGTAGAGCGTGGTGGTTTTACCGCTACCGGTTGGCCCGGTGACCAGGATGATTCCATGCGGTCGTTTAAGGCTCTGGTTAAACTGGGTCAGTTGATCCGATTTCATGCCCAGTTCTGACAGATTGATCAATGCGGCGGATTTATCGAGGATACGCATCGTTACGGATTCGCCAAACGTTGTCGGAACGGTAGAGACACGGATATCCACCTTGCTGTTAGGCCCGGCGAATTCGATATGGCCGTCCTGGGGGACGAAATGCTCGGCAATGTTCATGTGTCCCATGATCTTGATTCGGGAGATGATCGCGGCCTGGAGGCGTTTGGGTGAGGGCGATTTTTCATAGAGAATGCCGTCAATGCGGTATTTGATCTTGAGTTGGTCTTCAAACGGTTCAACATGGATATCACTGGCATGGGCATTGATCGCTTCAAGCAGAATGATATTGACCAGGTTGACCAGGGAGGGTTGTTGTGCCAGTTCGTGGAGCTTGGCGGCAGAATAGTCATCCAGGCCGATATTGTCTTTTCGCTCTTCAGGTGCCAGGTTTTCCAGCATTCGGGAGACGTTCGACCCGTAATATTTGAGAATGGCCTTTTCAAGGTCGTCCGGCCTGGCATAATACCGTTCAATGCTTAACCCGGTGACCACCCGCAAATCTTCCAGGGCGTGCGGGTCAAAGGGGTCGGCCATCGCCACCGCCAGTGAGCCATTTTTCTGCCATAATGGCATGAGGTTGTGTTTGGTCACCAGGGCCGCCGGCGTTAAAGAGAGCGTGCGTGGCTCTGGGGAATGGTCTGATATACTTGTTTTTTCAATTCCCGCTTGCGTGGTGAGGGCTTCAATGAGCTGGTCTCGCGTAATATATCCCAGGTCGATGAGGATCTGGCCTAACCGACAAGATGTCGTTTTTTGCTGATCGAGGGCCTGTTCGAGTTGGAAGTTCTCGATATAAGATCGCTCGCACAGAAGGGAGCCAATTTTTTCTTTTTCCAGTTGATACATCAGTCCAGTTGGTTCCTGCGTCAAAAGTTTCTTTTATGTTCATGATCAGCCTTTAAGGTGCTAAACACAGGCTTTTTTGAATGATGACGCGGGCATCACTTTGGGCCTGTTCGGGTGCCGGGTCGTTTTTTTTTACCTTAATCTTTTTAATGGTAGGGGGTTATGTTTTATTTTTGCGGGAGGCTGGTCGCCAGGCAATAGGGCGGCTAATCTACATAATTTTTATCATTGTATATAAACTACGTATAAGTTAAGACGATCATAAAACAATTTTGTTTCAAAAGAAATCTTTTTTATTTACGAAATGTCTGTTTATTGCAGTCCAATGTGTAAGGCATATTAAAAAAAATGATCATTTCGGATGTTTGACCCTATAAATATGGTCTGGGCTCTGCTATAGATGATGCCTGGGTCAAAAGTATTCAGAAACGTTGATTTTTGCTTTTAAATGACGTTTTTAAGCGTTATTATTAATAATTGATGTGACGAATATGGATGACATGTGCGGCATGTTTTGAGAATAAGACTGGATTTTTAGTGGCTTTTCAGGTAAAAATATAATCAGGGGGGCTGAGAATTCAGGCTCCTGCGCCAGAAGTTATACTCGTTGCGTATTATTTTACCCAATTGCACGTAATGTAAGACTTTAATTTGTAAGGACTTAGATTTGGGCGAGACGGGGAGATTCAATGCGGAGGGGGTATAAAAGTCATGGGTAATGCTTCGCAATACTTTTGGAGCTGGCATTGAATTTAATTGCATCGAAATTGTATTTTAGGAAGAATAGGCAGTTTAGGTGAGCTTTAAGGGCTGGCTCTGCC
>JAIPFO010000269.1 GCA_021736565.1 Phycisphaerae bacterium
TCCCTGGTCGTTCAGGTTAAAATTCAAATGCCCCTTCACCTTATCCAGCGTATTAACTTCGACCTGCCCGTCAATTTCACTCACAACCAACGCCTTCCCATCCGGTCGAACGATCCGCACCTGGCCGTTACGAACAACACATGTTCCAATAATCGCCGGCAAATCCTCCCCGGAACCCTCACCGCTGGCATGATCGATACCAGAAGTGGGTTGTTTAACCCGGGCTCCTGGGGCACGTTCACCCTTACCGGGCTCTCCAGCCCCCTGCGTCTTTTTTGTAGACTCCTCGGGAAGATAAACAACCGCCGAAACCCCATCCAGCGTAATCTCACCAAACGCCATCGGGTCCATGATCATCCCGATAAGACCATTTCCCAGCGATGCTTTTTCCAGTGCCACGATCTCCCGACCTTCACCATCCCACACCTTCAGGCCTGCCAGATGACAGCTATCCCGCCAGGAAACAGAGAACTCCTGAACTTCAATACGATAGTCCGTCTGCTCATTAATCGCCGAGACAATAGCATGCCGAACGGACGTCAAGGAGGCCAGGGTAGGGATCAAGGCAATAAACAGGATGATCAGCAAAAAAATAGAAACCAATATTCGCAGCCACCACCGCTTCTTCTTTTTACCGCCCGCCCCACGCCCTTTTTCCGTTACGCCATCCTGATCCTGCTGATTATTGATTTTATTGGCCATCGACTAAAACTCCCTATACTTGGTTCCCGCGTTAGAAGGTGTTTTACGTGTTTAAAATCATCTTTTAAGATGCCGGAAACAGGATTCATTAATACTTAGGACGCTGGGGTCATACGTTTCATACCACACGACCAACAGAGATATTGCACGCAACATCTGATTGCCAGACCATCATGTCTTTTTACTATTATCTATATGGTTAGGTCAAAAGTCAATACTGACGCATAAAAACGTCGATTAAAAGCCAGGATCATGCGATCACAATACTTTGGGGGCTGGCGTTATTTTTATATCTCTAAACTGAATGGGGGTGCCTTCTGATGTGATGCAGATTTTCCCGGAATGTCTCGCGGCCCGTATTGTTTGATTGACGATTCGCTCGTTGATGATCAGGGTGACGATGGGCCCCTCTGCAATGATCTTGTATGAATTCCATTGGCCAGGCGGATTTTCGGCCGCTTCTGTTTTAACGATATTCGTTAGTTCCCCAAATTTATCGTGGGAGATGGACTTCATTCTATCAGCAGGGCCTATCAGTTCGTACCCATCGAGTGCCCAGAAGTCACCGGCTTCATCTGCGTTGATCTGTGCTTCAAGGCTTTTAGGCCAGATTTTATCCGGGCCGGTAGCACGAATTAGAATCCCACCTTTGCCAGGAGACCTCCCGTCCGGCCACCGCCACTGAAAGGTCATCGTGAAATCGCTGTAGGATTCGTCGGTATAGAGATAGCCCAGCGGCATACCGGTGCATGTGAGCACACCATCGTTGATCTGCCATGTGTCCTGCTGCTTGGCTTGGCTGTCTTCCAGGTAGCAGGACCATTTGATCGGGGTGCCTGGAACGCTTGCACAACCCGTAAAGAGCATGCAAAGGGCAATTAGCATTGTTAATGTGACTGTGATTTTCATGGGACCTCCTGAATGGTGTTTGTTGATTGGATTCATGGCATCCTGATGGTTGGGTCAAAAGTCGATATTGACAGGTAAAAACGTCATTTAAACATCAGAATTGATCCGTCAAAGGCAGATTGGCGTCAATTCCTATAGTGATTATATCCATTATGATCAAGAATGCAATTATCCATTTCCCCGGGCCATAGCCCGAGACCGCCAGGTGGCCACCGTCCGTGCAGTGCCCCGAAATAAACGCCAGCGTCATCAGTATTTTTAATGTCCGTTCATCGCATCTAAAAAACCCATTTTAGATACGAAAAACAACTTTTTGACAGGGGAGTCCAAATGGGGAATTCCAATTGTCTTGACATTTTGTGCGGTAATCGCTTTGATGTGCTCCTATGAATGAGACAAATGAACCATCAAAAACAATAGCGGCCCCTTTGGGTAATGAAAAAACAGGCCAGACGATATTTATCAGTGCCGGCGAGGTCAGCGGTGATAAACATGCCGGACGGCTGGTTGGGCGATTGGGCGAGATTTTGCCCAATACGCGTTTTGAGGGCCTTGGCGGGCCTTCGATGGCTGAAAATGGGTGTGATTTGCTGGAAAACCTGGTCGATCGCAGTGCGATGCTGACCCATGCGGTTGGACAGATCGGGTTTTATTGGAAGCTGAAAAAACGTATAAAAGCGCATTTCAAGGCCAATAAGCCAGATCTGGTGATTGTGGTGGATTCGCCGGCCTGGAATTTTCATGTGGCCAAGATCGCCAAACGGATGGGGATACCGGTTTTGTTCTATGTCGCACCGCAATTATGGGCCTGGGGCCGGTGGCGTGCCGGGAAACTCCGACGGCTGGCCAGTCATGTGGCCTGCATCTTACCCTTTGAGGAGCAATGGTTTAGGGAACGTAATATCCCGGCGACTTATGTAGGCCACCCGCTATTTGACGATTTTTCGACCGTACCGGCCGAGGCATCAAGTGACCCTAAGCATTTCCCGACCGTCGCACTGCTGCCGGGCTCTCGCAAGCATGAAATTGAAAAACTGTGGCTGCCAATGCAAATAATTGCCCGTGGGATCCAGATGAAGTACGGGAACGCTCGCTTCTTAACTGCTGCATCAGACACCAGTTACGCTGAATTATTGCGGGAGACCGCCGACCCGGTCCTGGGAATTGAGGTTCGCCATACCAGCCTGGAGGCCGTAACGCGACATGCGGACCTGGCCTTGATCGCTTCAGGGACCGCGACGCTGGAGGTGGCGGCTCAGCATTGTCCGATGATCGTAATGTACCAAGTAGGGCTGTTTCAGTGGTATGTTCTGGGGAAATTACTGTTGAAGACTAAGTTTATATCGTTAGTTAACATACTGGCACAAAAGGAGTTAGTACCGGAAATCGTGCCGCTGGGCACCCGCGTTCTGGCGGTGCGCGACCTGGCGATTGGGTTATTGGACGATCCGGAAAAGCTGGCGAAAATGCGAGAGGAGCTGGCCGAGATGGTTAAGCCTGTTGTTCGGCCTGGAGCGACGGATCATGTGGCAGACATTGCCAAAAAATTGTTGGTTGCGTCAAAAGCCAATAGTAACGGGTAATAACTTTGATTAAAACCCAGGATTAATCCGCCAAAGGCGGACTGGCGTCAAAATTGCTCGCTGGTGAAATTATTGAGAAAAAAAGCGGCCCTGCGGGATAATTTATTACGGTTGTAAGTACCTACATAGCAACACCTTACAGTTTTATGTCCGTTTTTTTTACATTTTCTTAAAAAATAAATAAAATATCTGGGACATATCCGGGACCACTGGCCACTATGTAATTGAAGGTCAGTATGATCTTCAAATTTCGCCTCAAGAAAATCTAATGGAAGAGCCTGAAGCCCTTTGGTTTTTGGAGTATTTCGAAAGTTAATGAACAGAGCTTTTGAAATAGTCTTTGGCCGGGGCTTTTTCTTTGCGCAGATTTTATGGGTACGAATTTGACGCAGGTGTGGGAATTTTGATCGGTTTTTTTCAGTTTTTGCGGTGCGGGGGTTCGCTGAGATTCTTTAACACAAAGGGGCGAAATCGCTTGGATTCAGGTTGAAAGCATGCACACCGGAGGGGATGAAGAGATATTTTATTGGTTTTATGCTTGGGCCGGTGGCAGGATGAAGTTGGCTGACGGGTTGTCCTGGCCGTTGGTTAATGAAAACGGATTATGAACCGCGAATATGTTGATGAAGATAATCTCATTAAATTTAAGGAACAACTTCTCAAGACAGGTGATTTGCTTGAAAAAAGAGCCTTTCTGATTGAACCCAATCATTATGATGCACGAGCAAATATTTTAAGTCACTTTATGAACTTTCAAGTAGGCAAGGTGACATTAGTTGAGTTAAAACTAGTTCAGGGAAGAATAAGGAATTTTGATACTGAGCAGATACGTCAACAAATTGAACAGAATCGCCAACAGCGTAAGGCGTTGCTTACTTGTGTATCCCAAATGCGAGATTGCTTAAGGAGCCAAATCCGTGGTTAGGCAGACCTTTATTTTTAATAACCAGGGAAAGTTAAAAGCACTTACCTATAGCAAAATGCCATACCTTTTTTGTATTCATTTACAATTAATAAAAATAGTTTCCGCCGGAGGTCGCAGATCAGTCTTTGGATGGCGGTTTCTTCTAAGCAAGCCCGAAGGGCTAAGATAACTTAGCCCAGGGCACAGTCAGCGCAGTCCGCCGAAGGCGGCACGCCCTGGGTTTAAAACCCTCCCCTCGCCCCCCCCCGCAGGGGACCAGGGGGATATAGTCGCATTATTTATGAAATGCGGTACTAGGATTGCATTATTTAAAATATGAGAGGGGAAGCGATCAAGTGTCGCTTTTGTAATGAGTTTCTTGATGACTCTTACAAACCAAAACCAAAGACAAAATGGTATTATTCCACCTCTGCTATTGTAATCGGCTTGATAACTTTAGGCCCGCTTGCATTACCTTTGGTATGGAACGATCCAAAATACAAAGTGAATACCAAGGTCATTTTAACAATTGCTGTGATTGCTGTTACGATCTGGCTTTGCTATCTTATGGGAAATCTGTATAAACAGTTTATAAAGGATATAAACTCCCTCGGCTTGAATTAGTTTAAGTGGGTTTAATCCGATATCTTACCCATTCCTCATATGTTCCAAATAAGACATGACACTCTCAACTTCATTTTCACTTATTAGTTCTAACCCAAAATGACTAACAACATAACAGAGGCCGTATACAGGTCTGCTAAAGAATCCTTATGTGCATCTAAATGAGCCACAGAATTGGACAAGGCAATCTCTCAGGGACGTCAAAGAAACGATAATCAGTGGCCAAATGCGTGGTTTTGCTATTATTGTGGCTGAAATAGTTTCAAAATGAAGTTAAAAAGCTTGTTTTTCGAGACATCTTTGGTATTCTATTAGAAAAGAAGCCTGGCGGCGAAGTTAGGCTGAAATATACAATGTTATATGGAAAATCCCAGCTAAAACTAAAGTCGACAAAACCTTGGTGGTTCAAGTTGAATTTGGTAAAATTGATAGCATTGAAAGGGTAGAATAATGTTTCGCAAAGAGTTAAATGGGAAATGTCAGGTAATTATGTTTGCGGCTGTTACTTTTGTTTTTAGTTGCAGTGTCTCGGTTTTTGCGGGTGGCAATACGACCTGGCCTGATTTTCGCGGCCCTGGAGCAAACGGTATTTCGGATGTTTCCAAAGTTCCGATAGCCTGGAGCG
>JAIPFO010000270.1 GCA_021736565.1 Phycisphaerae bacterium
GGGACTCCTTTATATATTCCATCACAGCCTCTGGGGGGAGAGAGTCCGTCGTTGCATATTATCTTATGATATTGGTTTTCTTTACGTTGTCCTTTCAGGACATGTTATTTTGTAAATAATCAGACCGGTGGTTAAAACCACCGGCTAGGAACCTTAATCCCTTCGGGATTTCTTGAAGAGTATAGGGGACAGGCATCTTTTGGATAGGCTTCAGCCAGGGGGCAACACAATACACCCACACCTTCTCTCCTCCTTTTCGGGGGGCGTAGCCCGCCGAAAAGGAGGAGAGAAGAGGATCGTCACTAACCTCTAGCCACCTGGATAAATCCAGGTGTTAATGATATAAGACAATAAGCTCTCGAAGCACTTCAATATCCATAATATCATCTTCATCACATTGCCCTTTCACATAACACAATCCCCCTAAATGTATTTCAGAATCACAACCCCGCCGACCAATAAGATCAGGAACAGGAGGCAGAGCAGGTTGAAATATTTATCGATGTAGGGTTTGATCCATGGGCCGTATTTTCCGAAGAGGCCTGCGACCAGGAAAAACCTGGCCGATCGGCTGATGGTTGAGGCGATGATGAAGCCTGGGAACCATATCTTGGCGACCCCTGCTGAGATGGTACAGACCTTGTAGGGCAATGGTGTAAAGCCGCAGGTGAAGACGATCCAGAAGTCATATTTGCCATACCAGCCCTCAAATTTATCAAAATTCGCCTCGGTAATCTTCAAAAAATGCAGATTTTCAAATGCCCATGGGCCGATCTTATCCCAGAGGAAGACCCCGATCATATAGCCAAAAATTCCGCCAACGACACTGGCGGCCGAGCAGATCAAGGCGAATTTGAACCATTTTTTCCTGGCGCCGAGTGTTAGCGGTGCCAGGAGGACATCGGGGGGGACCGGGAAGAAGGAGGATTCGGCGAATGAGAGTATAAACAGGGCCCAGCCGCCGTATGGTGTTTCGGCCCAATGTAAGACCCAGTCGTAGAGCCGCCGGTGTAAATGCCACCAGGCGACCGCATTATTGTCCGTCCCTGCCGATTCAACTCCACTTGATGCATTTTGACTCATCATCGTAACAACTCCTGATCGATCCACTTTGAAGCCAGCGTCTTAGGTCTTTTCAATGACTGTTTTTCGCACCTTAAAGGGCGATTTAAACGATACAATCCTACTTTTGACGTAGAAGTCACTGTTAGGATACATTATATTCGTAAACTTTCCAATTCTATTTTGATGCCCGCGTCCAACGTATTGCGGTATCCTGATACAGGGTATTAATCGGCACTTTTAGTTGTCAACATTGACGTCGGGGTCCTAATAATTTTTGAGGGCTATTTTGGGGTTCTTAAGAGGTGATATTAGAGGCGGGAAAGGGCGTCGGGCACAGGAATCATAACTATTTATTACAAAGAGACTTAAGCGGCGTATCGTCCGTTAATGCCCCGCCGGTGTATTTGAAGCGGCTTATAAAAAAACATTTCTTGACTTGACATTATCTTATCCGGGCTTAGAATATAGAATATAAAGGTACTATTTCTGGTAAGATGTCGATATTACAAACAAAACGTTATCCGGAACATGAATGAGCTTTTTTGACACTCATAAGGGCTCACCAAGAGACAGCGTCCTAAGAATCATTGAGGCCCGTTTTCCGCATCTTCAATGGCGAATTAAACGATTTCAATCGCTTTTTGACGTGGAAATTATTTTAAGGATTATTTGTGCTGACACCCGCGATTCACAACACAGGCTCCCCCGGTAAGAATAAGGGGGTCTCTCTGAGCCCGCCGGCGAAGATCAACCTTTCACTGGTCGTCTTCCAACGGCGGAACGATGGTTTTCACGCGTTGCACACGGTTATGGGTGCGATTGATTTTTGTGACGAGTTAGACATTCATCTTTCCGACCGGGAGGGAATTGCCCTGTCCTGCAGCGGGATACCGAGCCCATCAGGTCGTGACAACCTGGTTTATCAAGCGGCATCGCTGCTGGGTGAGACTGCGGGGATTTCGCCCAGTCTGGCGATCTCGCTTCACAAAAACATCCCCTCCGGGGCGGGGCTCGGCGGGGCCAGCAGCGACGCGGCGGCGTGCCTGATCGGACTGAACGCACTGTGGTCGCTTGACCTCTCGGTTGGTGACCTAACGACCCTGGCGGGTCGGCTGGGCTCGGATGTTCCTTTTTTCATCAACGGCCCGATTGCCCAATGCACGGGCCGGGGTGAGATCATCACCGCATTACCCCATCGGACCCAACAGTCGATTCTCCTGATCGACCCGGCGATCCACGTCTCGACGCCCCATGTTTTTAAACACTACACCCCGGACCACCAGGTGAATGAGGATTACATGAAACGGGTCCATTATTATCTCAAACTTGGCGACCTGGACGGGCTGCTCTCCCAAGGGCTCAATACGCTGACCAGCGTCACAATGGGATTATTCCCGGCCCTACGGTTAATCCAGGAAAAAATAGAACATCTGGGGATTGGCCCGGTGCACATGTCCGGGAGTGGTTCGTCGCTTTATGTGGCCTCTGATTCACATCATCAACTCGATCAATGGGCTCAGCAGATCAATGAACAGAAATTGGCCTGTGCCCGCGTCGTTTGTTTCAAGAATGAAAATCATCTTTTCCAGGAGGTAAAACATGCAAGTCTCTGAAGTCCGAATTAAAATTGTTGACAATAACAACGATCGGCTGAAAGCATTCTGTTCGTTAACGCTGGATGACATGTTTGTCGTACGTGACCTGAAGATCATTGAAGGGGCCAACGGACTTTTCGTGGCGATGCCCTCACGGAAGCTGACGGACCACTGCCCCTCCTGCCGGGCGAAGAATCATATTCGATCAAAATTCTGTAACGACTGCGGCTACCGGCTGAACGCCATTCACCCGGACTGCGATAGCCAGCGAATTAAACTTCATGCGGATATCGCTCATCCGATAAACGCCGAATGCCGTCAGATCATTCAGAACGCTATTTTAACGGCTTATGACGATGAATATGACAAATCCCAACAGCCGGGTTATATCGCCCCTAACTTTGATTTTGAAGACGCCAGCAACGAGTATGCCCATCATTTCGATCCAGACCCGCATACGAATAATTGCCCTGAGACGATTCGATCAGAGGCGTCAAACATTATTGAGCGACACCCTCGGCATGAGAAAGACGCGGCCCCAAAGCTTGATCGTAATAAATTCAGTGAAGGCATTCTGTAGCCGCGGGGGCGGCTCGCTGTACCCGTTTGGTGGGGGCTAAGTTACATTAGCCTTTCAGGCACTTATTTGAAACCGCCTTGGCCGGAAGCTCTTTGATCATGGCGTGAACGCTCAGAAAAAAATCCCGTATTAATTTGCATCCTGGTATCTATATTGCATACTTAACATGGACGCCAGTGTCATTCGTCTTTTTGAAACCTGTTTCCCGCAACTCAAAGGGCGATTTTGACGCCAGCGTCATCCTTATTTTGGAGCCTATTTTCCGCATCTTAAAGATCGATATATCGCTCCAAAATCGCCTTTTGACGTAAACATCATTATTGGGACATTATGGACAAATTTCAGACCAGGGAAATAATAAGAAGGGAGATGCGAAACCAAACGCTGGCGGCGGCCGCGGCGGCGGGTCTGTGTTCGGACTCAAAAAAAGCAAACCTTTTTAAGCTTATCGGACTGTTAAACCATTCTGATTCCATTATCCGACAGCGGGCGCTCAGTGGTCTGGAGCAATTACGCGGGCCTGACGCCATATCGGCGATCATACGAAGCCTTCGTGACCCTTCGTCCGATGTTCGTCTCCTGGCGTGCAAAACGCTCGGGCACATGCGGGCCCATGACGCCAAGCCGGTTCTTTATGATCTGATCCATGATGACGACCCGGCCATGCAATGCTGTGCGGCGGAGTCGCTGGGCCTGATGGGTGATAAATTCGGATTGCCGACCATAAAGAAGCTGTTATGTAAACGTGGCAAACACCAACGGGATGCCCTGCGTTGCATCAATATGCTAACAGGAATGAATTTCCGACTCACCAGCAGCGGTATCCAGGAAGCGATTCGCTGGTTGACGCCCCCGAAAAAGCGATTTTTCAGCATCCACTAAGGGTTCAGGTCTATTTTCCGGTCAGATAACTCCTGGCCAAAAGGGACCCTAGCCCATAGGAGTTCGAGCGAACCTGGCTTAATCCGCGTCGTCGGTCGCCTACACTGACGCCATCGGCACTGGCGAGTGCCCTGACACCGGTTAAGCCTGCCCTGTTATTGCCTGCCCGACTGGACGAATCCAAGTCAAAAGGCCTGGCCTTTCGATTCCTGACAGGATGCCATCCCATCCCTTTGTTGCGATAACTCGCGGCAGGATTCCCGTCAATGGTCCTGGAGGCGAGATTTTGAGGTTTGAATATTGAATCATCGAGGAGGCCCGGGGTTCGCCGGCTACTGAACCGGGCGGTATTTAACAATGAGCTTTTCTTCTGCCCTGCCGTTCGGCTATTCAATCGGCCCCGTAACATATTATCGCCGACTTTCGGGCGGGACCTCATTTGTCGGCGGGGTTTCATATTATAGTTGAACAAACTGCTTTGCCCATATCGACCTGAGGAGACGTTTGGTGCCCCGGTGGAATATTGGCGAAAATTGCTCAGGGTACTGGAGCCTCGCCCTGAGGTCAGGGCATTTCCAGAGGCTGCGCCGTATGTCACATTATTACTGACGACCTGGGCGTCCAATGAATTACCGGCCCATAACAGGGTTAGTGCTCCCAAAGCCAAGATGCATAGATTTTTAAGATGTAATCTCATTTTCGTTCTCTTTCATTCTGACGTGGGCGTTAAAAGTCTATTTTGACGCCAGCGTCATCATTATTTTTGATGCTCATTTTTCGCATCATAAAGACAGATTTTAAGATCGGGGATATAATTATTGACGCGCGAGTCTATTTTTTCGCTGCGGAGCGTTATTGCTGATCGTTCGGATACATTGCATCGATAAGTCTCTGTTTCAAGTATTTTGTACATTTGCCTAACTGGCCCCCGGCAATGGGGGTGTCATCCATATGGGTGACCCCGATGACTTCGGTCCCGGTCCCGGTGAGCATCAGTTCGTCGCTGGCGAGTGCCTCCTGGACGGTGAAAGACTTTTCAAAGGGCTTGAGCCCGGTTTCTTCGGCCCATTCGAGCAGGTAACTGCGTGTGATCCCGGGCAATATATTTTCGCTCAGCGGGGCGGTTTGGAGTTTTCCGTCGAAAACCCTCAATACCGAAGAGCTGCTGGCTTCGGTGACCCAGCCCCGGTCGTCCACAAAA
>JAIPFO010000271.1 GCA_021736565.1 Phycisphaerae bacterium
ATGAACGCAAAAACTGACGTGGCAGAGTTGCTCAAAGACCTTGGTTTTATAGTTGGTTTTACTGGGTTTCAGGGCTATATTCGATTAGAACATCCAGAGCTTATCGTTGAGTTTTTAGTTCCGGAAAAAGGTAGAGATTCCAGCAAGCCATACTCTTTGCCGCAACTTGGCATTAATGCGCAAGCATTACGTTTTATGGAATTTCTTGCGCAGAAGACCATCACTTCTATTACTGAGGGAGTCAAAGTCACTTTACCGCATCCGGCATATTTTGCGTTGCATAAACTACGTATTATGAATCGAAGGCCTACGCTTGAAAAAAAGGAAAAAGATAAAGATTCTGCTATTAGAATTCTTAATGCATTGATAGAAAAAGACCAGGGTGAATCAATTAAAAGAGCTTTTTGTACGATGCCAAAAAAGTGGCAGTCAAAAGTAAAAAGCCAGCTTACAGATATTACTGAAAGGCATATTTTAGGAGTTTTAGAAGCGGCTAATGATTAGTTGCCACCCGTGTCGTTCTTAATCATCTTATAGCTGCGCAATAATTCGGCTACGCCCCAGGCCTGGGCGATACATGCTTTGGGACGGTGGGGGTAGTCGCCGTCGAATATCTCTGAGACGTTGCCGATGCAGGCATCACAGTTGAGATGTTGCAGTAGGGGGGCGATAAAGTCCATTGCCTGCTTGCGTGATTTTACGCTGGATTTATTGACTTTCAGGAATGCTTCGATAAAGCCGCCGATGAGGAACGACCATACGGTCCCCTGGTGATAGGCGGAATCTCGCTGGAACTGATCCCCCTGGTAGTGACTTTGGTAGCGGCTGTCCAGTGGACTAAGGCTTCGCAGCCCGTAGGGAGTGAGCAGTTGGTCTTGTACGATTTTGACGATTCCCTTTTGCTGTTTTTGATTTAACGCTGAAAATGCCAGCGACACCGCGAAAATCTGATTCGGTCGAACGGCACCATCTTTGGAGCCGTCGGGGTAAACACAGTCGTAGAGGCAATTATTTTCTTCATTCCAGAATAGCCCCTGGAAGCTCTTTTTAACTTTTTGTGCCATGGCCGCATACTGGTTTTTCTCTGCGTTATCGGGTGCGGTGCCGGCCATGATCTCCAGTGCGTTATACCATAGTGCGTTAATCTCAACTGCCTTGCCGAAACGCGGGGTAAATGATATGCCGTTGCATTTGGCATCCATCCAGGTAAGCTGGGTATCGGCGTCTCCGGCGGAAATAAGGCCATCCTCTTCGGCGTGGATGTTGTCGCGAGTTCCCTCGCTGTAAGCGGCAATGATCTGGGCGATCATCGGCCGGAATTTTTCAGAGAATAGTTTTTTGTCGTCGGTGGCCAGCAGATATTGATAGGCCGCGTTAATGAACCATAAAGAGGCATCGACACTGTTATAATGGGGTTCGCCGCCGTAATCATCGAACCGGTTGGGAATTTGCCCCCTGTCCAGTACTGATCCGAAAGTATCGAGCACTTCTCTGGCTTCTTCATGACGCCCGGTGCATAATAATAACCCGGGTAATGAGATAAACGTATCGCGTCCCCAGTCGGCAAACCAGTGAAAACCTGCCAGGATACTGGTCGATTCGTGCGTTTCACTGACCATGCGTCGGACGATAAGTTGATCGGCTGCATGGACGAGAGATCTTTCTGTTTCCCCCTTGACCTTGGCTTTTGCTTCCAATGCTTCCCGGCGGGTTCGCAGTGACTGAATCACTTGTTCCGGGTCACATTCCTTCAGGCCGGGTCGCTGGACGCCGCCTGTGGCACTCACCATCAGCGTGACGGTTTCTGCCCCATGGATATCTTTGTGAAATGCCCCCGGGACCCACACATCTTCATAATCCTGCTGGCCACGCGCGGTTTCCTGTCGATACCGCATAGAATACCACCAGTTGAGCTGTTCACCAAATTCAGCACCCGGGCAAACCATGTGAACCGCCGGGCCGTGGGGGTCCAACATGTGAGCGGTTATGATGCCGTCATTTTTTTCTACTTCCAGTGATGTGGATGATGACTGTAACGAATGGAAATCGCGCAGGGCGACCATCGGCATTACGGAAAATGAAATCTCATCACTTGTGCCAGAAAATGTATATTGAATGATCAGCGTGTCCTGGTCATGTGCCAGGTAGATCGACTTTTCGACGGTTGTCCCTTCGATTTCGTAGAGAAAATGAACCCCTTCGGACCGCCGGAAATTCTTGAGCATCGTATAGCCCTGCGGGTGAAGTCTGTCGGAGAACTCGAAATTGGCCAGTTCGTAATTTTGGCCATTGAGGGTTACTGTTTCGAGCACATTGGAGAGCGTTACGATTCGCTCCACCGGCGGCAGTAATGAGGCCACCAGTAATCCGTGGTAGCGACGTGTGTTACATCCGATAACTGTACCGGAGGAATAGCTGCCCCTTGAATTGGTCAATAGCCATTCCTTTTCCAGTAAATTATCAATGTTATCCGACGATACGTTGGTTATGTCGTTTGGCATGGCTGCCTCCATTAGATCGGCCATTGTTATCTCTCCAAGTTTGACGTCAGCGTCATAAGTTTTTTAAGCCCGTTTTTCGCATCTTAAAAGGGCGTTTTAAAATTCGTAAAACCACTGATGACAGGGAATCATATTTTAAAAATTTTATATTGATAATACGCCTATTATAGGCGAGGACTTCCGAGAAGTACATACTATCTCACATGGAATATATCGGCTGGATAAAGGACTGAGATTAACCAATTCAGACGCGGAGCTGCATGTCATTTTTTCAGCGGACATGCCACTTAGGCCTGGAGGCGGGAAGTGGGGTGGGATGTGGAGGAGGATTTGAGTTTTGAAGTGGGGGATTCGGCGGTTTTGATATTGTGCGGGTAGAGTTTGATAGTTCGTTGGGAGAGTATTGGGCTGTTGTAATGAGGTTGTGCGAAAGCGAATTGAGTTGGTAGCGTTGGTATCGCCAGGTGGATCGTCTCTGGGGCGGGGTTGGAATCGTCGCCGACTGTCTGGTGGATGATCTGGAGGTAGTCGGCCGCCAGGGTCTGTCGGTTATAGTGATTGAGGATATAGTTTTGGCCTGCGCGGCCCATGGTCTGTAATTGACCAGGCCGATCGGCGAGTTTTTCGAGGGCTGCAGCGAGTTGGTCGGCATTTTCTGGTTCAATGCAAACTCCAGCGCCAGCATCAGTTACAAGATCGGCGGCGTCGCCTTGAACGCCAATGACCATCGGTTTGCCCATGGCGGCGGTTTCGAAAATTTTTGAGGGCAGAACCGATTTGAAAAGTGATGCCTTCTTTAAGTGAACCAGGCAGAGGTCGGCAATGGAGAGAAAGTTGGGTATTTTCTTCTTAGGTTGTTGGCCGGTAAAGACAATATTGTCCAGGTTGAGCATTTGAGCTTGCTTCTGGAGGTCGCGACGGATGGCGCCGTCACCGACGATGAGCAGGCGGATATCGTCCCGGTTGCGATTTTTGAGAATCTGGGCGGCTTCGACCGCAACGTGAAGCCCCGAGGCCATCCCGATGGTGCCGATGTAGCTGCAGATGAATTTATTCTCGAGGTCGTAGCGTTTTTTCAGGGCCATGTCGGGTTCACGGGGGAAGTAGATGTCAGGATCGACGCCGTTGGTGATAATGTCGATTTTTTCGCCTGGAACGCCTTTTTGGATCAGTTGGCGTTTGTAGCCTGCCCCGACGGTAACGATTTTGTCGGCGGACTTGTACATGAGGTATTCCAGGGTTTCCAGAATATGTATAACCCTGTGGTTGGTAATCGCGTCGACCGCGACGATGGAATCGGGCCAGATATCGCGGATTTCCAGGATGAATGGGAGTCTTCGTAGCTTACTGAGAAGGGTCCCGGCCCAACCGCAGAAGAATTGGGGGCTGGTAGCGATGAGGATATCGGGTTTTTTAACGAACAGTCCGATAAAAACCGCTGAAAACATATAGGATATGTAATTGAGCATTCGGCGGACGGTGCCCCGGTTGGCGGCAATCTTCGTCCAGACGCGGATGACGTTGATATCATCAACGGTTTCGCGCTGGAAGAATTTATTTTTATAGCCCTCGTAAACGATACCGTTAGGGCAGTTGGGCGCACAGGTAATGACGGTGACCTTGTGCCCTTTTTGAACCCATCGTTTACAGGTGTCATGGACACGCGATGCCGGGGCGTTGCCTTCGGGTGGAAAATAGTGGCTTAAAAATAAGATATGCATCTTGCTCCACGCGCTATGTACTAAAGTCAGTTAGTGAGTCCTTGATCTAAAACATCAGATACTGTAGTCAGATGTATTTATCGGTCTATCGGTGGCGATTTATTCAGAGAAATTCAGGGAGATTTCGTGTGAAATTGAGGTTTATATTTTTTCGAGCAAGAATCGGCCTTGTGAGGGTGTGAGGGGGTATTCGATGCTGATTTGATGTGTTTTTTTTTGGACCCCGAAGTCGGGGCAGTAGATGGCCTGGGTGATTTTTATGGAATGGGGCGTGGTGAGTTTTATGGTAATATTGTCACGAGTGATGAGTATTGCGTTATCGGACGTTGGCGTGAGTGTGCAATCGGGGTGGAATAACAGATGTGCGGTGGGGGATTGGTTTTGGCCGTTTTCAATGGTGTCGGTAATGTCAATACGGCGGGTGTCAGTCTTGATATGGCGATGGTGAGTGGGTTGTCCGGGGAGGTGGCGGTAGCCGTTGTGAGAGGCCTCGATGGTGAAGGACTTGTTATTGAAATCACAATGATGGACGGTGACTTTAGCGCGACGGCCAACGCGGAAGGCCTTCCAGAATTCGTACTGGTCGAGGTTGTCCAGGGTGACGGTGTTGTGGGATTGGGTGGAGCGGGAATAGTCTCGCAGTGGGCCGGGGTGATATTCGCAAACACCGGCGTCGACGATGATGCGTTTGCCGTCGATGTCCCATTCGAAGGCGAGTGCATCGCCATGGCCATGCGCGGGGAGGTGAGCGGGGGCGATATGGCCGGCGTTGAAGAGGAGGAAATTATTAGCGAATCGCAGGCCGAAGTAGCCGGCGTGAGGGAGGTTGATATGGGAGTTGGGGGTAATTGTGGTTTGGGTGAGTCTGTGGTAAGCTGTCAGGCAGTCGGTGGGGGAATAGGCGGTGTGGAGACCGGCATCGGCAAAGAGGCTGGGGAGGCCGTCTGGGTGGGTGAGATCGGCCAGCGGTTGGGCCATTTTTCGGAGTATCCCGGCCAGAGTTTCTTGGAGATTTTTTGTTTTTGGAGTGGTCAGAAGGCTGTAACATTCCAGGAGGTCGGCGAAGACCTGGCAGTGGTAGGTGTGTGAG
>JAIPFO010000272.1 GCA_021736565.1 Phycisphaerae bacterium
TAGGCGGTAAGAATAATGTTGCTCCGAGCGGGAAACTCAATATAGCGGGTATTGGTATTGGCGGTAAGGGCAATAGCGACGTGCATTCAGTTAAGAGCGAGAATCTTATAGCACTTTGCGATGTTGACCATCAGTATGCCGGCGGGACATTTAATCAGTTTCCGAAGGCGTCTCGTTATCATGATTATCGTCAGATGCTATCGGAGCAGAAGGATCTGGACGCGGTGATGATCGCGACGCCGGACCATACGCATGCGATGATCGCGATGGCGGCGATCAAGGCGGGCAAGCATGTCTTTTGTCAGAAGCCATTAGCGCATAATGTTTATGAAACACGCCTGCTGGCCGAGGCGGCCAAAAAATATGATGTTGTGACGCAGATGGGCATTCAGGGCCGTTCAGGGGAGGGGATTAATTTGATCTGCGAATGGATATGGGACGGCGCCATTGGTACGGTCGAGAAGGTTGATGCGTGGTGTGCCCTGGGCTACTACCCGCCGGGACAAGCGTACTGGTGCACGACACATTACGACATACCGGAAGAGAAGCCGCCGGTTCCCGAAGGGCTAGCCTGGGATTTGTGGCTGGGCCCGGCTCCTGAGCGCAGCTATCATCCCACTTATCACCCGGGTCGATGGCGGGCGTGGTATGATTTTGGTTGCGGGATGATGGGGGACCGCGGTGTTCACACGCTGGATTCGGTGTATACCGCGTTGAAGCTGACTCAGCCGGAGACGATCAATGCGACGGTCTCGAATTTGAACGACCAGACGCATCCGATCAGTTCGATCGTACAGTTTAATTTTGGCGCCCGCGAGGGATTCCCACCGGTTGAAGTGACCTGGTATGAAGGATTGGAACCGCCCCGCCCCCGCGAGTTGGAAGACGATCGCGGCCTGATGGGGCAGGGGGGCGTTTTGTTCAAGGGCAGTAAAGGGACGATCATGTGCGGGGTTTATGGTAACAGTCCCCGGATTATACCCGAGACGAAAATGAAGGCGTATCCCCGACCGCCCAAGACATTGCGTCGTATCACGAGCAGCCATCATATGGAATGGATTCATGCGATCAAAGAGGGGCGAAAGGCCAATGCAGATTTTTCGTATTCGGCCCGGTTGACTGAATTTGCCTTGCTTGGCAACCTGGCCAAGCGTGTACGGCCCCAGTTGTTACACTATGATGCCGAAAACATGAAGATCACGAACAATAGCCGTGCCGACAAACTGCTAAGGGGTACATATCGTGAGCCCTGGAGCCTGTAAGCCTGTGACCCAAAAAAAGCAGGTTTCGAAGTGGAAACCTCGTACCAAAAGACCTATGACGCTCATGTCAATTATGGAGATAAAAAATGATTAAGAACCACCTGTTATTACTTTCACTATGTTTTGTTTTTCTCTCTACTTCTGTTGGGGCGGATATCTGCTGTGCCGCTGAGAAGAAGCCGCCTGTCCCATGTGAAATTAAAGGGCTCAAGCTGGATGCGAACGATTTTGTGCCTCTTTTTGATGGTAAGACATTGAACGGTTGGGAGGTTCTTCCCGGTGGTCAATGGAAGGTTGCCCATGGCGTGATCGTCGGAGCCCAGGATAAAACTGAAAAGCGGCATGGTATGCTTCTGTCGAAGAAGGCCTATACTGATTTTATCGTCAGGATGAAATACCGAGCGATCCAGGGGAACAGCGGTTTCTATTTTCGTGCCCAAAAGGTTAAAAGTCGTGTTTCCGTGAAGGGTTTCCAGGCTGAAATTGATTCGAATGGCATGGATGTCGGCGGTATTTATGAGACGGCGGGTCGGTATTGGGTGTCTCGGGTGTCGCCGGAAAAAGTGAAGACTTTTTATAAGGACCAGGATTGGAACGAAATGGTCGTCAAAGCGGTGGGCAAGGACACGACGGTCTATGTCAATGGTGTCAAGACTGTGGAGCTCAAAAATGATCCAGGCCTGACGAAGGGGTATTTTGGCTTGCAATTGCATGGCGAGCAGGATATGCATGTTGAGTTCAAAGATATTGAGATACAGGATCTTTCCGATAACAGGGATTACACCGCTCTGAAAGAATCCGGCTTTACCCCGATGTTTAACGGTAAGGATCTCACCGGATGGCAGACGACCGGCAACTGGGTTGTCCAAGAGGGCAATATCCTTACTCTCAAACCTCGTCAGGGTGAGCATGGCTGGCAGCGGTATGGTGACTATATCTACACCCAGCGTCAATACGATAATTTTGTGCTCAAGCTGGATTTCAAGATCAACACGCGTGGGAACTCCGGTGTTTTCATGAGAATAGACGACCCCAAGGACCCTGTGGCTTCAGGTTTTGAATTGCAGATACTCGACACGTATGGATTAAAGAAGCCAGGGCCTCATGATTGTGGTGGGATCATTGGTACTTCGGGCCCATCTAAAAACATGGTTAAGCCTGCTGGTGAGTGGAATGAGTATATCGTTTATTTGAATGGTCATCGGCTGAAGGTTACGCTAAACGGCGAGCAGATTCAGGATTTCGATATTAGCAAGACGCCGCTGAAGAATCGTCCCGCCAAGGGTTACATTGGTTTTCAGGATGAGGCCAAGCGTATCTGGTACAGGAATGTTCGGATTCGAGAGCTTGGGGCTTGTATAAAATAAGCGTCTGTCCGATGTGAAAATGACTTGAACAAGATTTAACTCGTCAGGGTCACTGTTCGTCCATGTTGCCATCTCCGGGATCGAAAGGTCTTGAGACCGACATCACATGGCGGGTCATAAGCCAGGCGGTCCTTGTCTTGTCCAGTCCCTGGCGAGTCAACCGGGAGCCGTCGAATTTTCAAAGGTTGATTTCTGGTTCGTTTGTAGAATAAATACCCATTTAGAGAAAGTTTGGTCTAAATGGGAAAATATCACTGGCGATGTGAAGGTTAAAATACGATATCTATATTATGATACCGATGTATTGGTGAAGTCGTTGTGTGACTCACAGTGCCGAAGTGGCTCAATGCGTTCGCGTGCAGCGAATCCATGAAGCCGATCATCGGTGTGCTGAGGCTGGGTGTCAGCCTTGTTGCCTGTTATCTTACCGGATTGAAAATATCGTAAGGTGTTGAAGTATAGAGACTTAGGATTCGGCGAGAGGGATGATATTTTCTGGGGAGTGTCTCGCTTTGTCGTGACGCGCAATTGAACTGTAATAATATAAATGCTATACTGCTTTCCCTGTGGATGATTGAATATGCTCAAGGCGATATAATGGAGTGCATTCGTCCTTTTTTACCACTTTCGGGCTCGCATTCGAAAGTAGCCCACTTCATTTTTCAGGTAAAGCCCTTGCGGGCAAGGAATTAGTGTATAAGGACATGCGAAAGTCCCCTTATTGAAATCGTTTGCAAAAGTCCTGCTGTATAAGGAATCAGGGCACTTAAAAGTGCGAAAGTCAACATCATGGTAAATATGAAAAAACGTTTAATCTCTATTGTTATACCTGTTTATAACGAAGAAGAAAATATTCATGATCTGGTTGAGCGGGTATTTAGCGTAATGGCCGAGCAACACGCGCATTATGACTATGAACTTATCCTTGTCGATGATGGTAGTACCGATAATACCCTGAAAATCGCTGTATCGCTTCAGGTTGGCCATCCTTGTATGAAAATTATTGAGCTTCGTCGGAACTTTGGGCAAACCCCGGCAATGGCCGCTGGTTTCGACCGGGCCCGCGGTGATGTTATTGTCCCACTGGACGGTGACCTCCAGAACGACCCGTTCGATATTCCCAGGTTGGTTGCAAAACTTGATGAAGGGTATGATGTGGTCAGTGGCTGGCGGAGAGATCGGAAAGATAAGCTTATTTCCCGGAAGATTCCCTCCTGGATCGCTAACAGCGTTATCAGTGTCATTACGGGTGTTCGTCTTCATGATTATGGCTGTTCGCTCAAGGCTTATCACAAGGATGTTGTTAATACCATGAATCTCTACGGTGATATGCACCGTTTTATTCCTGCGGTTGCCAGCTGGTCCGGTGCGAAGGTGACTGAAATGGAGGTGAATCACCACCCCCGACTTAAAGGCAAAACAAAATATGGCATTAATCGGACTTATCGGGTTATCCTCGACCTGATCACGATCAAATTTCTTGGGACATTCAGTACGCGTCCTATCCATGTTTTTGGTGGTATTGGGCTTTTGTCGATGCTTTTTGGGTTTATTAGTGCCGTGGTTATGGGCGTGATGAAAATCATGTACGGCACCAGCATGAACCGAAATCCATTACTGGTTATCAGTGCGATGTTTATGATGATGAGTGTCCAGTTTCTATTGATGGGCCTTTTGGCCGAAATGCTTTGCAGGACGTACCACGAATCACAAAGCAAAACCACCTATGTTATACGAAATATTTATGATTCACCCAGCCCGAAGAAGTCCGATAACTAGTTTATCGATGTTTGATGTATTTCAGGAGCCTTCTTTTCGGCATTATCATGGCGATTTGAAAGACGGAACCTGATTTTGGCGTGGAGATCAAAATAGACAATTACCCCCCCACAGAATAATATGGCCCAACAACGAAAAAAAACATCAGCGACCTCATCGCCCCGAAAAATAGGAGGGGGTGATCTTTTTGTCGACCCTAAGGCCCGCAGGAGCCCATTGATCCTATGGGCGACTATTATCGCGACGGTCATTATCGCGGCGATTCCATTTTGCTATGGTAAGTATCTCGAATTCAATATTGCCGATCCGTATGACAGCAGCCTGAATATTTATACTGCTCAAAGTATTGTCGATGGTCAGAAAGTTGGGCGTGATATTTTTCCCAGTGCCCGGCCGGCCACCCTTCTGGTTAATATAATCGGGGTGTCTGTTTTTGGGTTTTCAGAAATAGGCCCGAAAATGCTCCAGGCCCTTTTTCAACTGTCGGCCTTTGGGTTGATGTTTTTTGCCCTTCGCAAGCTTTACGGTCTTTTGCCGGCCGCTGTGGCGGTGGTTTTGGCGGCCTTTTATCTGAGTTGCCCGCCTTATGCAAAATTTGGCAATGTGAAAGACCAGTTTATGGTTGCCTGTGCGATCATGGCGGTTTCGGGGGTCATGCTGAATGCCCTGGGGCATTCGCGGCGATGGCTGATTTTCGCGGGGGCGATGGCCGTGAGCGCGTGGTATTTCAAGCCCACGGGTGCCTCGGTCATTATCGCTATTATTCTATTTTACCTCGGACAATTCGTTACCCGGCCAAAGCAATGTCGCCAAACCCTTACCCAGGTCATGGCCCTGATTTACGGCAGTGCACTGGGACTGGTTCCTCATATTATTTTCAA
>JAIPFO010000273.1 GCA_021736565.1 Phycisphaerae bacterium
GATAAGCCCACCCTTGGTATTATCCAGCAGGTTACGGGCAAATTCGATGACTTTATTAATAACGTCTTCCTGGCCCTTAAAATAGACCAGCAGCTCATTGGCAATACGATCCTCATAACCAAATCCCTTGGCAATACCAAAGATCATAGCCATAACCGGCACGATGGATAAAAGGGAGTAGAGCGTTAAGGCCGAAGCACGCAAACGGCATTTATCTTCGTCAAAACCACGAATCGACAGGACCACAATGCGTAACTGCTGGATAATAATAATTTTCAGCTTAGAGGCCTTATCCAGGCGTATTCGCCATAGGCCATTTTTAATGAAATCAGTAGAGCGATGCAACATGTTAAAAACTCCCAAAAATGACGCCAGCGCCATAAGTATTTTTCATCCCTATTTCCCAAAATATTCTCACCCCGGATCCGCCTTGGGCGAATCCACTTTTGTCGCCGATGCCTGAAAATGGACCATTTCATGGCCGATTGCTTCATCCTGGCGGTTACGTCAGTTTCTGTGATAATTATTTTGTGAGCCTGGCATTCAAAGCTCCAAGGCCGATTGAGTACACAAATATGAACTTTCATGACAAAAGCCTTGATTTGAGATTCTCACGGTGTACAGTATCCTATGGAAATTAACTTGAATTATCAAGCATTATTTGATATATATAGATCTGGAGATCTTCTGGCGATTTTTTGTATACTTTTAACACAACCATCAAAATTAGGAGTTTAATGATGATCACATTTAAATGCAGTCAGTGTGAAGAGCAATTGGAAGCCCCCTCTTCTATGATTGGTGAACGATTACAGTGTCCAAATTGCCGCTATCCCGAGATTATTCCAGACATCCAAGACGTAAAAACCTCCTCATTGGCCCTCGAGGAGGAGGGGAATGAAAATATGGGGGAATCGCTGATCCAAATTCGTACTTTTGGCAATGAAACCGGGATGAAGCACAAGACTGAATTTAACCGAACATTAAACCCCGACAATAGAACCGCCACACGCATTCGCACCTTCCATACCAGGCTCAGTGAGAATGCCATGGCCTACATGGACGATCAGATCAACGAATGGATCGATAAAAATCCAGACATTGAGGTTAAATTTACCAATGCGGTCATTGGCGGAGTTGAAGGTAAGAATATTGAACCCCATTTGATCGTAAGCGTGTGGTATTAAATTAAAAAGATTCATACTCACATCAAAAGGCCTCTCACGAATCCCATATCGCACTTTAAAGTTCGAAAAAACAGTGTCAATATTTAAAACGCGGGCCCACCGGAAGAATTAGACCGAATCTCTAATATCACGACACCCACGAGAGCATGACGCTTGACCCTAAATGCTGGTTAAGACGATATACACCTGCTTTAGAACGCCGGAGAAGTCAAACGGGCCCGAAGTGTATCTCAACAGAAAAGCTCTAGGATCACTGATCAGGGAACACCATTTATTTCCGCGCAAAAAAAATGAAAAGTGCGACAGCTAGTTCGGTCGGTTTAAGAAGTGATTTAGTCACTGCCACACTTTTCATAGGTAATTCTAAGGCGGTGACTCATCGATGTCAACAAAAAAAATATTTATTTTTATTTTTTTTGAAATATTTTGATTTTTTATTTTTATACATATATTTCCTTTATATTATTCTATAATATCATTGAGAGCCATCATTATTTATCTTATGAATATATAAAGGTTTATGTCACATTGAACGGTCATATTTAAAATCAATATATATTTATGCGTCAAATAAGCGGGCTGAAAAATATTTCATGCATCTTCCCTACTCACAATACAAAAAAAAACTGAATTAGAACATAGACGCCAGCAATATCAAAAATTGGACACACGGTTTTCAATATTTTTAAATCTGGGCCGCCCTTTTCGAGTTGACTTTTAATGCAGGGTCTAATCATCTCAAATCATCCTATCTTAACATCAAACCAGGGTTTAGATTTTACCTGAATTGACTACTTCTACTCTACTACTAGACTCATGCGTCAACTTATTAAATATTAAAACTTTTCTAATATTCAAAATTTGAACAATAGGCGATTTTTAGACGAAAATTACCATTAAAATAATAGAAAAAAATGCCCCTTACAATCAGCCTTCGAGATGTGGATAACATGTGCACAACGCCTTTGTGAAACTTTTTTCCGTCGGTAACTTGTAATTTGAATTTGTCCGGGTCGAACAATACATAAAAACAACATCACCATAAATCCTTTATATACAAGAAGTTAAACCAATATTATTCACTAGGGGGCGATAAAAAAACCATTTACGTAGAAAGAAATCATGAAATTACAACAAAAAAAAATAAAAAACGACAAAAATTAAACTTTTTTTGTTGTGGATAAGTGGTTCTCAGGCAAAGTCTGAGCCCCCCTCAATTGCAGTCCATTTACCATCAGTGCGCAAACCATTATAATCGCTATAATTATAATTATTTTTCTATTTTACTCACAACACTCCCACTACTCTTCAATGACAATAAATCACCTGATAAATATCCCAAAAAACTATTTCTCAGACCGTGCCCGGATCCGACGGCAATGCTCTTCTATGTCGCTGGCTACGATCTGACTCATCAACCCATCAACGAAACTATCCAGTTCGTCTTGTTTGAGATATTTTCCAGGAAAATCGCCCACGTCATGATCGCCACCATCCATTTCCCCTGCTTCAATATCGGTCAGCAATGCCTGTATTTCAGCGTCAGTTGGCTTATAATCGATTGTTTCATCAGCACTTAAAGATTCATCAACCGCCTGGCCAGCCTTCGTCTTTTCAACAATCTCATCTCCAGCCCCACCCCCTTTTTCCCCTTCTAATTTGCCACAAACATCGCCTGCCCCATTGGCCAGTCCATCAAAAGATTCCTTCTCTCCACCACCACTACCGCCATCCTCTAAACACGCCAGCATAATATCTTGACGGGCCTTCTCAATTTCATTTTCACGACGAGACTTCCCCATCACCCCGCCATGCTCCTGGTAAACATCGCCCGGCAGAGCCATTCCGCCCTCCGGCAAAGCCCCTTCACGCTTCAGACAGCGTCCTGCTATTCTCTTTTTTCTGCGTCCTAACACGGCCACTCCATTGACTTTCTAATCTTATTTAAAAAAGGCTTACGCTTACCTGCGAATTAGCCCCCATCACTCTACAGTCACACTCTTAGCCAGGTTCCGAGGCTTATCCACATCATGACCACGAATCACCGCCGCATGATAGGCCAGCAACTGCAACGGCACAACCGTCAGCATCGGCTGCAGCTCATCCAGTGTATCAGGGACCGTAAACACATGATCAGCATACTTTCTGATCTCATCATCCCCTTCAGTCGCCACCGCGATGATCTTACCGCCACGCGCCTTGACTTCTTCCATATTTCCCACAACCTTTTCATACTGACCACAACGCGGGGCGACAAATACAACCGGCATTTCGGGTGTTATAAGGGCAATAGGGCCATGTTTCATCTCTGCCGCCGGCAAACCTTCCGCATGAATATATGAAATCTCCTTCAGCTTCAAAGCCCCTTCTAATGCCACCGGAAACTGATAGCCACGCCCCAGGAAAAGCCAGTTTTCACGGTCACAATACTGCTGGGCCGTCTCTTTGATAAAATCACTCTGCCCTAAAATCGTCCTGATCTGTTCAGGGATCTTCGCCATAGCATTGATATAGGCTTCCAGCCGGCTCTGGCTCATATGACGACGCCGGGCGATATACAACGCCATCATCGTCAACACCGCCAACTGACCCGTAAATGCCTTCGTCGATGCGACACCGATCTCGGGCCCAACATGCAGATAAATTCCACAATCTGTGTTCCGGGCAATCGTACTGCCCACCGAATTAACGATCCCCAGGGACAACGCCCCACGCTGTCGGGCCCCTGTTAAAGCCGCCAGGGTATCAATCGTCTCACCCGACTGGCTGATGACTATATGGACCGTCCCTTCTTCAATGATCGGGTTGCGATACCGAAATTCAGATGCATAATCAACATCCGTTGGTAATTGACACAGTTCCTCGAAGATATACTCGCCAACCAGTCCCGAATGCCACGCCGTTCCACACGCGGTAATATTCACTTTGTGCGCCCGAACCAGCTTTCTACTCAAATCAGCGATACCACCAAGGTTAATTTGTCCGTTTTTGACGTCCAATCGACCGCTCAAGCAGGCCGCGAGCGTTTCTGGCTGTTCGAAAATCTCTTTCGCCATGAAATGTTCAAAACCCGCCAGCTCAATTTCTTCCAGCGAATATTCAATTTGTTCGATTTTTGAGGCTACTGGCTCATCTTCAATCGTTGAGGTCTGATAGCCATCACGTGTGATCACCGCCATCTCATTATCACCTAGGTAAATCGCCTGGGTCGTATGTTTCACGATGGCCGCGGCATCTGATGCGACGATATACTCACCATCGCCGATTCCCAACGCCAGCGGGCTGCCCCGCCGGGCGGCGATCAGCATACCCGGCACATCCTCACAGAGCACCGTTACCCCAAATGTCCCGTCAAGCTCACGTAATGTCATCCGAACGGCCTTTATCAGCCGTTTGTCCAGTGACATATCAACCTCACACCCATCATACTGGCTCTGGTCATAGAAAAAATGGCTTATCAGGTTCGCTATAACCTCAGAATCTGTCTCGCTACTGAACGTGCTGCCGTTGTTGATCAGCCATTTCTTCAATGTGGAATAATTTTCGACGATCCCGTTATGAACGATCGCGATTTTACCTGTGTGGTCCATATGCGGGTGTGCATTACGGGTTGTGGCAGCACCGTGGGTGGCCCATCGCGTATGGGCTATGCCGATGGTGCCGCTGATGGATGAATCATCCAACAACTTCTCCAACACGGAAATTCGCCCGGAAGATCGGACCACCTGTAATTTCTTCCCGTCAGAGATCGCCACGCCAGAAGAGTCATAACCCCTGTATTCTAAACGCTTTAAGCCTTCTATCAATATGTCTTCAGCCTGCTTATCGCCCAGATATGCCACAATGCCACACATATGTTTTACTCCATCATTGTTTAATAACGTGCATGTATCCGATATTTCTAATTATCAGACCCATATATTCTACCATAACATCCAAAAAACACAAATCTTCAATTGATTTGCGTGTCAAAAGTCGATTTCCAACTCTATGATCGGATGATTACACAATGAAAATAAGCTTAAAAAATAAAGCACTGACACCATTTTTTCCTTTTTGGGGAAATTTATGTTAACATAGTGCTTG
>JAIPFO010000274.1 GCA_021736565.1 Phycisphaerae bacterium
GAACCGTCATCACCCTCGGCTCGCTCATACTGGCATTTGGTATCAGTACCGCCGTTGGCATCATCTTCGGCCTCTACCCCGCCTGCCGCGCCGCCAATATGGATCCAATCGAGTCACTCCGACACGAATGATAATTTTCGTCAGAACACGAACCACCGCAACCTCTCACCATGACCACGGTTGATTTCAACGCAAAATCCCCGCCCCGGCTTCAATGGTAAGTCTTTTCATACACGGGCTTTATGTTGGATTATATGAACATGCCCCCCATGAACTCGTCCGGTAAGTGAAATCCTTATTGATAAAATGGAGTAAATATGCCATAATTTACACACAAAAACCTCACGTCAAAAAACATTTTTTTGAAAAACAGTACCCAGAGGATATCGATCAAGACAGACCAACGCACTGAATGGAATCAGTTTTAATGACTCGTAATTGTGATGAATATAAATGGATTGTTAAGCCCGCCTGGGAGGGACGCAATGAGCTGGCCCGACAGTTGAGAGTGCCCGAATTAGTCGCCCAGTTGCTCTATAACCGCGGAATCACCGAGCCTGAGCAGGCCAGGGCCTTCCTGCATCCGACATTAAAAGATTTGATCGACCCCGCCAGGTTGACCGGTATCGATAAAGCGGTTAAGCGAATTCGCCAGGCTCTCTGCGATGGTGAAAAAATTGTCATCTATGGGGATTACGACGTGGATGGGATCATGGGCGTTTCAATTTTATGGCAATGCATGAAGCTCACAGGCCATGAAGTCGACTATTACGTCCCCCACCGAATCGACGAAGGCTATGGACTGAACATGGAGGCCGTCCGGGAACTCGCTGAAAAAGGGACAAAACTCATCATCACCGTCGATTGCGGCATCACCGCTCATGAATCGGCAGACGAAGCAGCCAGGTTGGGCGTCGATCTCATCATTACCGACCATCATCAGATTGACGGCAGTCCCGCCAGATCAGTAGCGGTGGTCCATCCCGATCTGCCCGGCCAGGATTATGATAATACCAATCTATGCGGTGCCGGTGTCGCCTTCAAACTGGCCTGGGCGCTCGGCCAGGAATTTTCTGGCGAAGCAAAAGTTTCTGATGAATTTCGCCAATATCTCCTGGCAGCGACCAGCATGGCAGCCATGGGAACCATCGCCGATGTCGTGCCGCTGCTGGGCGAAAACCGCGTTTTGGCCAGTTACGGCATGCAGGGTCTCGCCAATTGCCAGGATAACGGAATCCGGGCACTCATCACCGCCGCCGGGCTCGATGGCGCCAAACTCAATAGCACCGACATCGGCTTCAAACTGGCACCCCGACTAAACGCCGCCGGACGCATGGGCCATGCCCGCCTCGCGGTCGAAATGTTCACCCGAAGCAGCGCCGCCAGGGCCATCGAAACCGCCAAATACCTCGAATCACAGAACCGACAACGCCAGAAAGTCGAGAAGGACATCACCGAAGAGGCCTCCCGGCAGGTTGTAAAATTAAAGATGGATGCCAAAGCCTGGCGCGGCATCGTCGCCTCTGGCGAAAACTGGCACGGCGGCGTCATCGGGATCGTCGCCAGCCGTATCGTCGATAAATATCACCGCCCAACAGTAGTCATTTCCCAACAGGAAGATAAGGCCATCGGCTCCTGCCGCAGTATCCCAGGGTTCAATATCCACAAGGCCCTCACCGCCTGTTCAGAACATCTGTTGGGATTCGGCGGGCATGAAATGGCCGCCGGCCTCCAGATCGAACTGGACAAGATCGAACCGTTTCGCCAGGCCTTTAATCACTATGCCGCCGAACATCTCACCGAAGACGACCTGGTAAAAAAACTCAACATCGACGCCGAGGTGGCCCTGGCGGAGCTCACCCTGGCAACCGCCAAAGCCATCGAACAACTCGGGCCCTTTGGAGCAGGCAACCCTTCCGTTAAGCTGGTCGCTCGAAAGTTAAGACTGGTAAGCCATCCCCGACGCATCGGGAAAAGCAACGACCACCTCGCCCTGACCATCACCGACCAGACCGATCACGACAAACAACTTCAGCCCGGCAATATGATCCGGGCAGTCGCCTTCGGTAAGGCCAATATGGAAAAGAAACTCATCGCGGCCAAAACCTTCGACGTCGTCTTCGCACCCACCATCAACCATTTCAATGGCAATACCACCGTTGAGATGATGGTCAAAGACTTTCAGATCCCCTGACGCGCCATTCGACCTTACGGCCAAGGAGACTTCCGAGACGCGTCAAAAAATCTTTCCACACCTTATCCTGCACTTTATGCTCAACGTATTATGCCCTTCTCACGGGCAGGAGGCACCCCATGTAAAATTATTTGGCCTGAATTTTGCAATCACTACCCTGGACCTGCCAGAATTATTTTTTTCTGTTGACTTTATGCTAATAATTTGCTCTAATAGCTTTTTAGTGATTTTTGCGTCAAAATTCAATTTCCGCATACAAATTCACCCTTTACGATGCGGAAAACAGAGGGAAAAATGATTAGAACGCGGATCTCTTTAATATTTTTACTGAAAACAAATTATATGTTAATGACAAACGGATACTTTTGGTGGTGGCAAACTTGTCAGATCGGCGGACCTGACGATTAGGCACCCTTTGTGTCCATATCGAAACCCTCAAAGCCACGATCTGACTAAAAAAGTTGGATCGTGGCTTTTTTTGATGGTTGCGTCAAAAGTCAATATTAATGTCCACGTCAAAAGTCAATTTTGGAGCGATATATCCGTCTTTAAGATGCGGGTAATGGGCATCAAAAATACTTATGACGCTGGCGTCAATATTAACGAGTAAAAACATCAATTAAAATTCAGAAGCAACGCTTCACAATACTTTTGACGCTGGCGTCTTTTTTATGTTCCCATTTTATTTGGAGTAGTGACCATGCAAGAAATTTATACAACCCGAGGTGGCGTAAATGTCATTCGCCGAAAAGAAGAAGTCTCTATAACGGACGCCCTGGCCGATGTTTACAAGTATATTGATCAGGCCAAAGGATGCATCCTCGCCAGCGATTACGAGTATCCGGGCCGATATTCACGGTGGGATATCGGCTTTATCGACCCCCCCATTGAGATGATCAGTAAGGGCCGGCAGTTTGTCCTGCGAGCCCTGAACGACCGGGGCAAGGTAATTCTCCCCATGCTGCTGCCGGCCATATCAAAAAATGACCATGTCGAATCCTTTCAGGTCACCGACCAGGAGATCACCGGCACCGTCAATCCCATGCCCGCGGAATTCCTCGAGGAAGAACGCAGTAAACAGCCCAGCATCTTTTCAGTTTTACGGGCTCTATTTAACCTCCTGGCCTGCAATGATGAATACCTCACCATGTTCGGCGCCTTTGGCTACGACCTGGTATTCCAGTTTGAACCGATCCAGTTCAAACACGACCGAAGCGATGTCGGGGCCGATTGCCATTTATTCTTCGCCGACCGTATCGGAGCGATTGACCATCAGCGAAAGGTGGGCTTCAAGCTCTCCTATGAATTTGAAATGGCCGGAAATTCCACACAGGGGATCCCCGTCACCGGAATTCGGCGAGAGTTGGAACGCACCATTACCCATACCACTATTTCCAGCGACCACACCGAAGGAGAATATGCCCAAAAAGTCGAAAAAGTACGGGAAGGATGCCGGGTCGGTGATTATTTTGAAGTGGTCCTGTCACAGGAATTTAATGTCAAATGCGGCTATTACCCCTCGGAAATATTCGCCCGGTTGCGAAAAAATAATCCCAGCCCCTATGACTTCCTGATCAATCTGGGCGACGAACAGCTGGTCGGGGCCTCACCGGAAATGTTCGTGCGGGTCAAAGATCGGGAAGTAGAAACCTGCCCCATCAGCGGCACGGTCAGACGGGGCGATTCACCCATGGAAGACTCCCGGAATATCCAGGAATTACTCTCCTCGAAAAAGGATGAGTCCGAACTGACGATGTGCACCGATGTCGACCGGAACGACAAATCACGCGTGTGTGTCCCCGGAAGCGTCAAACCCATCGGCCGACGCCTGGACGAAAGCTATTCCCGGCTGTTTCATACCGTCGATCACGTCAAAGGGGAACTACGCGAGGATTGCGACATGTTCGATGCGTTCCTGTCACACATGTGGGCCTGTACGCTCACCGGCTCACCCAAGCCGATCGCCATGCAGACCATTGAAGACCTGGAGAACAGCCCACGACGGTGGTATGGTGGCAGCATCGGATTGTTCACCTTCAACGGCCAGATCAATACCGGCATCACCATTCGCACCATCCACCTGCAAAACGGACTGGCACGCGTGCGCGCCGGGGCAACCTTACTCTATGATTCAACGCCCGAAGACGAAGAAATCGAAACACGCGTAAAGGCCGCCGCGTTCCTCCAGGCCGTCACGTCCAACACTTGTGTCGCCACCGACAAGTGGGTCCCCATGATCAAAGTCCACGACAAACAGAAACGAATCCTGTTCATCGACAACCAGGACAGCTTCGTCCATACCCTGGCCAATTATGTCCGCCAGTGCGGGGTCGATGTCATTACGCTGCGGGCCGGTTTTAACCAGAGCCGACTCGATGAGCTCAAGCCCGACATGCTCTTTATTTCACCCGGACCGGGAACGCCCGAAAAAATGGGCATCCCCGAGATGGTCGGCTGGGCCGTAAAACGAAAGATGCCGCTGTTTGGCGTCTGCCTGGGCCACCAGGGAATCGCGCAATATTTTGGCGCAGAGATCGACGTCCTGCCCACCCCGGTCCATGGCAAGGATTCACTCGTGAGCCATAACGAAAGTGGGGTGTTTGCCAATATCCCTACGCCGTTTAACGCCGGACGATATCACAGCTTGTACGTCAAACCCGAAACACTCCCGGACTGCCTCGAGGTCATCGCACAGACCGACCAGGGGACGATAATGGGACTCGCCCACAAAACCTTGCCCATCGCCTCAGTGCAGTTTCACCCTGAATCCATCCTGACATTGCAGGATGATATCGGTTTGAAAATTATCGCCAATGTGATCGATCTGTTAACGTAAAACTAGTGTTAAGTGTTAAGAAAGATAAGTAAGTGTTCACATAATAAAATAGCTTCCGCCGTAGGTCGCAGATCAGCCTTGGGATGGCGGTTACCTCTAAGCAAGCCCGAAGGGCTAAAATAACTTAGCCCAGGGCAATCGAGCGCAGCGAGTGCCGCCCTGGGTTGATAAGATAAACTATTCTCCCCCCTCGTTCCCCTTGCGAGGGGAGCCCCCAAGGGGGACG
>JAIPFO010000275.1 GCA_021736565.1 Phycisphaerae bacterium
ATGACGCTGCCGTCAGTCGTCAACCCGCTCATGGCCCTCGGCCGCCGCGACAACGCCGGCCGCCACCACCGCAGCCCTTTGGCCCACCTGGCATGTTCTCCCGAGGATCAGCATCTTTGATCGGACCACCTTCAATGCAGATAACCTTCCCTTCCGTTAAGGCCTCGGCGATCTTCTGGCGGGCACTTGCGTAAATTCGGGTCACCGTCGGACGGGATATGCCCATCAGCACGGCAACCGCCTCCTGCCCCAGTCCCTCGTAATCAAGCAAACGAAGCGTCTCAAATTCATCCAGTCCGAGACTCACCCGCTCCAGACCCCTCATCGGGACACCGGCCGGCTTGTACATGACCGAGCTGGGCCGCCCGGATATAAATCTGTTTTTGCAGGGTCGTGGCATACTTTTAATACTCCTGTAATGAACATATGTTCATAAGTATTCTCCTCAACTCATACCAAAGAGTCAAATAAATAATTAAAAATACCGGAATGAGTGCGAAAATATTGCAGAATATATCTCATAAGTACCGTAATGAAAAGAGTTTGGAGTTATTGTAAAAAAAACAAAACCCCTGTAAATTGTCGGGGTTTCTATGCTGGGTGGGGGGGCGCACGCCAAAATCAATTTCTCCTTTTTAGAATCGCCCTCTGAAAATACTTATGACCCTCACGGCAATATTTATATTGATATCTGCATTATATAGTGATAGCTTATACTGCGTAAACTATCATGCCATTTTCCATCCAAATTATTATTAGTCATGATTCCTGCGTCAAGAGACCTTTTTTGTTTGAAATTGGCCTTTAAGTTATGGAGAATGGGCCTTGGATCCCGATCTATCGGGATATGACGCTGGTGTCAACAATGCATAAAGGAACCCTGTCATGAACAAGAAGTCCCCCGATGACACCAGTACGTCAATATCACGTCGAAAATTTTTAGCCGGTTCTGCGATGGCCGCCACCTCATTCCATGTTATTCCGAGCGGGTTATTGGGCGCCGATGCACCCAGTAACAAGCTCAATATCGCCGGAATTGGCATTGGCGGCCAAGGCAGAGGCAATATACGCCAATGCAAAAAAGAAAATATTGTCGCCCTCTGCGATGTTGATAGTAACTATGCGGGCGGAACGTTCGGTGAATATCCCAAAGCCAAAACTTTTGTCGATTACCGCGTGATGTTCGACAAAATGCACAAAGATATCGACGCCGTGGTCATCGCCACGCCCGATCATACCCATGCGGTCATTACCATGGCCGCCATGAAGGCCGGAAAACATGTCTTTTGCCAGAAACCCCTGACACACACCGTCTTTGAAGCCCGAAAAATCACCGAGGCCGCCAAAAAATATGGCGTGCAGACACAAATGGGCAACCAGGGCCATTCTTCTGAACATATTCGCTTGTTAAAAGAATGGCTCGCCGATGACGCCATCGGGAATGTCACCGAAGTGCACGCATGGACCGATCGCCCTGTCGGTGGCAACCCCTGGTCCGATTTCGCCGTGAAGGCCAGGTCCAATGAGACTCCACCAGTACCAGAAACCCTCGATTGGGATAAATGGCTTGGCCCTGTCGCTTACCGACCCTATCATCCTGACTATCATCCCATGAAATGGCGCGCCTGGACCGATTTTGGCACCGGCCCGCTGGGCGACATGGGCTGCCATATCCTCGACCCCGCTTTCTGGGCATTAGACCTCGGTGCTCCCGATAGTGTCCAGGCCACCTCCACACACTGGAAAGAAGAGGTCAGTTCAGAAACATACCCAAGGGCAACGATCGTCCGCTATGAATTCCCGGCCCGCGGCAAACGCCCACCGGTCAAATTAACCTGGACCGACGGTCGCCTCTTGCCGCCAATTCCAGATGCCTTCGAACCCGACCGAAAACTCCCCGCCAGTGGTGCCATTCTCATTGGTGATAAAGGCTGTATCTTGCATGGCTCACACGGTGCCGGCGGCGTGAGAATTGTCCCTGAAGTCCAGATGCAGGCATACAAACGTCCCGAAAAAACCATTCCACGCGTAAAAGACGGCCACGTCGGCGACTGGATCCGAGCCTGTAAAGACGGAAAACCCGCCAGTTCATCCTTCGAATACGGCGGAGCGCTTACCGAAATGGTGCTGCTGGGCGTCCTGGCGATCCGTCATCCAAACCATAAACTGAAATGGGATGCAAAAAATATCAGATTTACCAACGATGACCAAGCCAATAAAATGCTTCATATCGATTACCGAAAGGGCTGGACTCTGTAATTAATATAGTTGCTCACGGCAACAGGCCGTTAGCATCATTCAAAACGCCCCCTTTAAAAGACGAAAAACGGACGATTAATACAAACAAACGGGCAACCCTCGCGGTTGCCCGTTTTTTTATGCGCCGAATGCAATAAAAAAGTATCAATCAACGCAGGAATATCCTTGTCAACAAGAGATCGAACGGTTAAAATCCCTCCGAGCGTTGACGTCAGTGTCATGAGTCCCTTAAGTTTCGTTTTCAGGCCCTTAAAGCCTGTTTGCAAAGCAAAAGTGGCTTTTGACTAAGGATTTTTCATTACTTTTTTTCAGGAGTACCAACATGAAACGGATTAGTTTGTTGATCATTACAATGGCTCTGACCTTCTCATTGGCCCTTATCCAGGGCTGTTCGAAAGAGGATCCCGCCAACGAGGGAAAGCCTGACCCCATTGAGCTGACCTACAGCGTCTTCTTTCCACCCACCCACATTCAGTGTCTCACCGCCCAGGCCTGGGCCGATGAAATTAAAAAACGAACCGACGGCCGGGTGGTCATCACCCTCTACCCCGCCGGCACCCTCACCAAGGCCCCCCAGTGCTATGACGGCGTTGTCAATGGCATCTCCGACATCGGCATGAGCTGTTTTGCCTATACCCGTGGCCGATTCCCGTTGCTCGAAGGGATCGATCTTCCCCTTGGCTACCCCAATGGCACCGTGGCCAGCATGGCCGCCAACACCATCGTCCAGGAATTTAAACCCGCCGAACTCAGCGATGTCGAAGTACAGTACATCCATGCCCACGGCCCCGGGATCCTCGCGGCTAAAAAACCGATCAACAATATCGACGAAATGAAAGGCCTCAAAGTCCGGGCGACGGGGTTGTCCTCGAAAATCGTCAAAAACCTCGGCGGAACCCCCGTGGCCATGAGTCAGCCTGAAACCTACGAAGCCCTCCAGAAAGGCGTTGTCGAAGCCACCTTCTGCCCCATCGAAACCCTCAAAGGCTGGAAGCAGGGCGAAGTGATCGAATCGGTCACCGATACCTCCGCCATTGGCTATACCACCTCTATGTTCGTTGTCATGAACAAAAATAAATGGCAGACGCTGGGCCCGGACCTTCAAAAAATCTTCAAACAAGTCAATCTCGATTGGGTGAAAAAGCATGGCCAGGCCTGGGAAAAGGCCGACCAGGAAGGTCGCGAATTCATTAAAGAACTGAACCGGCAGACCATCACGCTGCCCGACGAAGAACAGCAGCGATGGAAAGAGGCCATGAACCCCATCTTCGATGAATACCTCGCCAATACTAAGGCCAAAAACCTCCCCGGCGATAAATTCCTCGCACGCCTGCGGGAACTTATCGCGCAATAACTTTTTATTGAAACGCAAAAGGAATGACAGGGGACACCATCCCCTGTCATTCCTTTTTTTGACACGCGATTTTTCTGGGACCACCACGCCCGCATTAAAAGTGCTTTTGCGAATTCCAAATGGCCCTTTCAGATGCGGAAAACGAACGAAAAAAAACGGATAACGCCGACCTGAACCACATCCACCACCTTCAATATTATAACCTAAACAGCGGATATACCGATGATAAAGACACTCTGGGACTGTTACTCTAAAATATTAAAGATCCTTATCTCTGCCATGGTCATTGCCTCTGGCATCTGCATATTTGTCATGATCCTCACGACCTGTGCCGATGTCATTCTACGCCATTTCAGCCACCCGATCATTGGCGCCTACGACATCGTTAAGATCGCCGGGGCCTTGACACTGGCCTTCGCCCTGCCCTATACCACCGCCGCCAATGGCCACGTGGCCATCGAATACTTCTTCGACAAACTCAATCAGACCACCCGGGGCATCGTCAACATCTTTTCGAAAATCCTCAGTATGACCTTGTTTGCCTTCCTCACCTGGCGAACGGTCAATTACGGTACCGAACTTCACCGTATCGGACAGGTCACCCAAACCCTCCAACTCCCGGTCTTCTGGATCTCATATGTCATTGGCGGCTGCTGCTTGGTCATGACCCTGGTCCTCCTCCATCAGCTCATCCAGCCGGGCAGGGAGGTGATGGAATAATGTCACCTGTTGAAATCGGAATGATCGGTTGTATCGCCTTATTGGTCCTCTTGGCCGCCAGTGTCCCCGTGGCATTCGCTATGGCCATTATCGGATTTGTCGGGTTTGCTATCATCGTCTCGCCCTCTGCCGCCACCAGCGTGATCGCCGTGGACCTCTATGAAACCTTCTCCTCGTACAGTCTTACCGTGATCCCCCTCTTTGTCTTTATGGGCCAGATCGCCTTCCACGCCGGCATCAGCAGAAAACTTTTCAATGCCGCCTATCACTGGCTCGGCCACCTGCCCGGCGGCCTGGCAATGTCCACCGTTGGTGCCTGTACCGCGTTTGGCGCCATCTGCGGTTCTAGCCCTGCCACCGCCGCCACGATGACCGCCGTGGCCCTGCCCGAAATGAAACGCTATAATTACGACATGGAACTCGGCTGCGGGACCATTGCCGCCGGCGGCAGCCTGGGAATGCTGATCCCGCCCTCGGTCGTCTTTATCGTCTATGGGATCCTCACCGAACAATCCGTCGGAAAACTGTTCATCGCGGGGATCGTCCCGGGGCTCATGATCGCGATCCTGTTCTGCCTGACCATTTACGTCAATTGCAAATGGCGACCTCACCTGGGCCCCGCCGGCAAGGGCTTCACGTTCAAGCAAAAGATCTTCTCACTGGTAGGTGTCGCCGAAACCCTGGCCCTTTTCATGTTGGTCATCGGCGGGATCTTCCTGGGGTTTTTCACGCCCACCGAAGCCGCCGCCGTTGGGGCGGCCGGCAGCCCCCTGATCACGCTGGCCAAAAGACGACTCACCTTTAAAATGATCACCCTCTCCATGCAGGAAACCATTCGAACCTCCTGTATGGTCATGATCATTGTCACCGGTGCGGTGATCTTCGG
>JAIPFO010000276.1 GCA_021736565.1 Phycisphaerae bacterium
CGTACAGGCCATCGGGTTCGTCAAAGGCCCAATGGGCCAGCGGAGGGCTCGGGAACGAGCCCATGCCAAAGAGGTCGTATCCGATTCCGGCTAAGCCCGTTATCCAGCTTTCTGACCCTGTAAAATCGTCGGCCGTCCAGCGTGCCCCCAGGCTCTCGTCCCCAGGGACCCGGATATGTATTGTGCTGGTGGCATCTACCAGGTTGAAAACATCAACTTTCACGGCTGAGCCATAGGAAATATTACCGACCTGGGGTGGAAACGCCGGGTCAAAATCTGAGACCACCGTCATCCCATCGGGCATCACCAGGGCAAGATATTCCCCGTCGGCGGAAAGCTTAAAATTGGTGTGCAGTTCACTGCCGGCAATGGCGTGATTTTTTTCCGATGCAAATACGATCAGATACCCTCCGGCGTTCATCGTAACATCGGGGAATCGCCATTTGGTTAAGTTCTTCTTGCTGTCAGTAAGAAACCAGTTTTCCAGGTTGACATCGACGTCCGTCGGGTTATATATCTCGATCCAGTCAGAAGAATCATTGTCTTGATCGACTAATCCTTCTTGCTGGTTACTGTCGCTATTAACGGCCAGAAACTCGCTGATCACCATGCGAGAGCCTGTTTTTTGCCAGTCCTGCGTCATTTTGGCAAAATCCGTCATCGTTACGCCATTGACGCCGTCAAGATTGCCGCAATTCGGGTCAGCGCAATTCGGATCCAGCCAGCGATGCGCCAATATCAGCAGATCATCCAGATCGACTATGCAATTCCCGTCCAAATCACCCTCTGGACAGGCGGCAATGAGCAAACTGGCAAAAACCAAACCAAAGATCAGAGTAAACAACAAAATTCTTACTAGAAATCCCGTCCGCTTTTTCCTACCGATTTCCACACAATTGCGTTTCATGGTCTCTTTCCTTATTTACTCAAACGGGGGTATCCTACATCATTGTCTATTTTATTTGAAAACTTCAATTACCTCGGAGTCATTGTCGAGCAGGCCACACGCATCACGGGATTAACCGAGATTCGTAACGTTATCGCCCTGCCCCTAAGAATCAACCCATAAAAAACTGGGGCGACCGGAGGAGCCGGCCGCCCCAAGTCAGGTGCGAATTGCATGATGAGTTTTCGCTTGTGGTTATTGGGCCATGGGTCCTGTTGAAGAATAATCTTGCAGCCAGACAGCCGCAAGCTGAGCAAAATCTTCCAGGTTGGTTACGCAATCCCCATTAAAGTCGGTTGGCACCACTTTACCTTCACCAATTTTGGCCATTTCACAGGCATTATCATAGACATCAATTTCCATAGTAGCACTTTTCGGCGTCGGGTTCACGGCATCACTGACTTCGACGGTCAATGTTACCGTTTGGATCGCCGGCGGATCGACCAATTTAGTTATCGTCACCTTCGGCGTGGCGGTATCGCCATCGATGATCGAGACATCCGCGGCCGGGTCGGTCGCATAAGTCCAGTGATAGATGGTCTCGGATGGCCCTTCATTGGTCGCGGTTACAGCCAGGGGAACTTCTTTACCTGACCAGGTCATCTGATTGGCGGTGATGCTGGTTATTTCCGGTCCAGGATCGGCAATCACTGTGAATGTGTAAAGATTTCCTTCGACCCGGTTAGGTTCATTGATATTGGCAGCGCCGTTGAGATAGGAATCGATCCGCCAGGTGTATGTTCCTTCCAGAGAGGTATCGATCGGCCCGAATGAGGTTGCGTTTTTGGCCGCTTGATCATTGGGGTCCAGGACCAGGCTCATCGTTCCGCCCGGTTGCATAAACCATACCGCCACAGGCACATCGTCGCCTTGGGTATTCGGCGGCATATTGGTCCATTCTAACTGAGTCACAACATTTGTGAGAACAACCGATTCATGGGCCGGGGCCGGTTGAAAATCAAATGCATCGGGCCCGAAAGCGTAAACTTGTTTTATCTGTTCCTGAGTCAAGGCGGAGTTCCAAATAGCGACTTCATCAAGTACGCCGTTAAAGGGTTCTTTTCCACCGAAAATGTTAAGCGGCACATCGGGATTATTAACTCCATCACAATATCCACCGTCTCCGGCAATCCCGGTCTTGGGATTATTATTGCCGACAGGTAATTCTCCGTTAACATAAATTTTCGCGGTGTCGGTTGCGCTGTCGTAGGTACAGGTAATATGTACCCATTCCCCGTCGTTGTATGAACCTTTCGGTAGGCTGCACTCAACGCCCCAGCCGCCGTAAAGAGGCCAATTTTCGCCACCGATCCGGAAAATAAGAGGGTAGTCTTCACTTTCAGGACGTAGTAAGACGCTATAGCCGCGTGTACTATCATCACCAATCTTGGACATTACCCTGCCATAGCTGGCATTGTTATCGATCATCCACCAGGAGAGGGTCAGGTCTTCGGTTGTAGGGGTAGGCTCGTTACTGCTATCTGCTCTGTCACCACCAACGCCTTCAATCGCTGCGGTGCCAAATTTGCCGGGCGTCACCCATGTACCGCCGGTGAGGGTGCCATCGTTGCCGCCTACGACATCCCCGGCGACAGTCCCGACCCCCTCGTCAAAGGGCCAGTAGGCAACCAAATCAGCCCTGGCAGCTCCTGCCAGAGTTGCAAGCAGGTATGAAATACCAACTACCATTGAGATTTTTACAGATAACTCAGTTCTCATTAGAAAGTCTCCTTAGAAAAAAACATTCATGGATATCTTACGTTTGAACACTCGTCAATAGCCCATATCCATATTTAAAGATTGTCTCCAAATTCATTTTTCCGGCAATAGCATGCAACGGAAACTATATTGAATCAGCAAATTATTAATCGTTCTGGCCGAATCATTGCACTCTGATGGCGATCAACTCAAAAAAATATTACCCTGGAATCGCTGTACTCCTTCCCCCGCTATTTTTCTTCCAGCAGACGGCTCGGCGGCCCGATTTTATGACTATTTTTCATAAAACTTAATTGATATATAATCTGAGGTGACCGCTAAGAAATAGCATAGGCCGCCATTTTATTCACAAATAATCTCAACATTTTCAGCATTATAGCATATTGCCCAAGTATATCAAAGGAGAAATTTGGATGCCGGGGAATAAAGGCCCGGGTTTTTTGAGGACATAGACAGCTTAGGTAATTTGCGTTGTTTTCATTGTTGTTATTGACTTTGTTTGTAACGGGGTTATTGTGGTTTTATGTGAAGTCCAAAACGTATACCCCGGGGTAGGATTGTGTATCATGTTCTCAACTGCGCTAATAGTCGGCCCAGTTTATTCAAAAAAAAAGGGCCTCTCTCTTCTGGCTTTTGAGAACATTCTGATCAAGGGATTCGGGCGGTTTGATGTGCGGATGTGCCGTTATTGCATTATTTCACATCACTGGCATATGTGACCCTGGCTCACTCGTAGAAACGAACCGGCCAGGCCCATTGGCGAAGAAGAGGCGGCGGCTTTGATAAATTGTATAAAACGGGAAAGGGCAAGGGGATATCCAGATGGGACCAGACAGCCTATCCCCCCTATATCGCCTAAGTCCCCGAAAAAGGCTTTGGGAGTCTTAAAATTCTCCTATTTGTGTGAACCGGAGATGTCATTAAGGAGGGTCAGGGAAATTCACATAAAACCGCCCTATTACCTATTTTACCATAAAGACCCGAAGGGTCGTTTCGTTTACCTATGTCGGGAAGGTAGGGTCGTTTCGTTTACCTTCCATTTCAGGGTGAGTGTTTATTAGATTTTAATGTGGATTTTACCGGTCCATGGGAATAAAATGTGCCCGGTACGTCAATGCCGCATGATGGATCCTCCATCATTTTCCACAGAAATTGATTTTTTTAACGACGGGTCTATGTTGCCGGGTGTGTTGCCCAATATGACAAAATATCCGTGGCCGCTTACGAACAGAAAGTAACACAATATGAAGAATAGAAACGTGATCCAGAGTCCTTTGCTGTATCTTATCGCCTTTCTGGTGGCTATCACTTTGATGGCTGGTGGCATACTGGCGGCGGGAGCAACTGACCTGCCGGATCTGACCCGGGGTGAAACGAAAGGAATTGACCTGACGGGTGGCACCTATAACCTTGGGGCCAGCGGGCTTCGGGGCTGGATCTACACGAAGCCGGCAATTTACCTGGACAGCGTACAGGGGCGGACGACCGCGGCGAGTCGCCAGATCCTGGTGACCCACGTCGGGACGAAGTCGCCGGCGGACGGCGTGATGAAGGTCAACGATGTTATCGTTGGTGCCGGCGAAGGCCTGTTCACCGGGGACGCCCGCAAGGGGATCGCCCGGGCGATCCAGGAGGCCGAGAAAATTAGTAATGGCGGTATTTTGAAGCTGACCCGCTGGCGGGCGGGCAAGACCGAAGTGGTAGAACTCAAGCTACGGGTCATGGGGTCCTACAACAAGACCGCGCCCTTCAACTGCCCCAAATCAAAGCGGATCTTCGAAGAAGCATGCAGGCACCTGGAGAAGGAGCCGTTGCCGGACAATCTCTGGGGCGCCATTAACGGCCTGGCCCTGCTTTCGACCGGTAAGGCAGCGTATCTGCCCAAGGTCCAGGCGTTTGCCCGTAATGTGGTGGGGCCCAAGACGCTGAAACTGGAACAGAAGGAAGGGATGGTGGTCTGGGAGTGGGGCTACAAGAACCTGTTCCTCAGCGAGTATTACCTTCGGACGGGTGACAAGGAAGTATTGCACGCGATTAATGAGTATACGATCAATCTGGCCAAAGGGCAGGGGATGTATGGTACCTTTGGTCACGGCCTTTCCGATTTGACGCCGGACGGCAAGCTTCACGGATCGATCCCTCCGTATGGGCCGGTGAACCAGTGTGGCTTGACGGGCAACCTGGCGATCGTGATGGGCAAAATGTGCGGCGCGAACGACCCGGAAATCGATTCGGCGATTGAAAGGGCCTCGCAGTTTTTTGGTTACTTCACCGATAAGGGATCGATACCGTACGGCGAGCACGGGCCCTGGCCTTACCACGGCAGTAACGGTAAAACCGCCCAGGCGGCGGTACTGTTCGCCCTTCAGGAAGACTGGGCCGCGGAGACGCGTTTTTTCGCAAAAATGACGACGGCTTCCTATGATAATCGTGAATACGGGCACACCGGGCAGGGATTCAGCTACCTGTGGACTGCTTTGGGCGCCAATATGGGAGGGCCGGCGGCAGCGGCGGCGTTTTTCAAGGAGGCCTCGTGGCATTTGGACCTCGTG
>JAIPFO010000277.1 GCA_021736565.1 Phycisphaerae bacterium
GACATTGGCCGCCGCGTCGGCGGCATCATCCATCATCACATTTTTATCTTGTTCCTGAACCACTGTTCTTTACTCTCACTCTATTAATCAAACGTTAAAAACGATAAAGGTCTTATAACACAATTCTGTCATAATAAAAAGAAATAAAACAGTAAAAACTTTAATTTTTTTTAATTTTTTTTTAAAGGACGCTTTATCCGTCAGTGCCCTTTGAAAGGTTCCCTCGAAAGTCAGCCTGATCATCAGGATCACATCCTAACTGCCTGCGATTGCATCGCGATAGATCGAACCCCAAAAAGAAGACCAAAGCACTCAGTCACTGGGATAGGAATTAAATGCCGGGGTCATGATCGTTTCGATCATCCCCTCCCCAATGATCTCTTCTATCCGACTACGAAGCGAACGGCGTATCACTTCGGTATGCGGGTCTTTGATCTCCACCAACTGGGCAGCGGAGATCACCTCACGCACAGCGTTCTCAACCTCCTTCTCATGCTTTTCCACCTGCGCCTTCAATTTCGTTTGATTTTCAGATTTCACCTTAGCTACTACATCTAGTGTGACAACATACTTGGTATTACTACCCGTATAGTTATCCACATTTTGTTCCTCAACCAGAACCAATTCTACCATATCCTCATTGGGCAATTTCTCGGTCATTTCAATGCCATTGGATCCTTCAGAGAGCTTTGGCGTATTGAACATCTTAAAGAAGGTCACGGTGCCTGCCTCCATAAAAACCACGCCCAGAACGATAAGGATCGCCTTAATGGGGAACTTTGATTTTGGCTTTTGTACGTTTTCTGAGCCCCTTGCTTCTTCGGCCATATTAATATCCTCTACTATTGACGCTAGCGTCATGCGTCTTTGACGCCCATTTCCTGCACCTTAAAGCCTGCCCCGCCTGGGGGAGGCTCAACGGTTGCCCTGGGAGTCGCTATTAATCAAAACACCAGGCCTCCATGAAACTGGGTCATTGACATTTTATTACAATACGAGGTTCGGCCTCCTGCCACCCTCGTTAAATTCCTCATAAAAAAGATACTCAATGCCAACATTGTAAGCATTTTCGCATCTGTTTAGGTCTCTTAATGGCTGATCCTTAAAACTTTTTTTAATGGCCGCGTCAAGACCCCATCAAAATAAACGATCGGTGGTCTCTGTCGCCGGCTTTCCTTGACGGGTCTGGACCAGGTCTTCAGTAACAACAATCGCGACCCGTCGATTTTGCGCCTTACTCTTTTCGTCATAAGCCTGCGAGAGCAACGGCTCATTGTTGCCGCAGCCTTCAACGGTCATCCGCTCTTCAGCGATATCATTTTCGATCAGAAAATCTTTAACCGCCATGGCCCGGGCAAATGAAAGTTCGTCCAGCGACATCTCATCCTGATGACTATCGAGCTGGGGACCCTGCCCTGAGGCCACCGGCACTTCCTGAGACGCATGCCCCCGGATCCTTATCCGCGTATTCATTCCCTTAAATTCCTGGGAAAATTCCTTCAGTCGCACCTTGGCCGTATCTAAAAGCCTGGCCTGCCCCGGTTCAAAACTCACCTGGCCGCCAAAAGCAAATTCCATACCATCACGAATGACCTTTACGCTGGGATTCTCCCCCTGGATCCCCTCATCCGTGCTTTTTCCGATTTGCAACTGGAATTTACGCATAATTAACTGCTGTTTTCGCTGGTCAAATGTATTGCTCGGCACCACACGGCTTGGCGTGGCACCCGCCCCCCCCTTATAGCCAAACGCTTTCTGGATCGATTCCAGGACCCGTTGAAATTTATCATCCTCTTTGATCTCACTCATGGAGACAATAATCACAAAAAAGCAGAACAGCAGTGTCATCATGTCGCCATAAGTGACCATCCAGTCGGGCACGCCTGCATCTTGTTTTTTCTTCTTTCTGGCCATACTCGTTACTCTATCTCTTCAATCAACGCCCCCCGGCACCTTCTCACGCCGCATTTTTCCTGCTAAAACGCGCTATTGGTCACCCTCATCGGGCGACTTTCGCAAACTTGGGGGTAAAAAAGTCTTCAGCTTCTGCTCAACAATACGGGGATTATCCCCCGATTGAATACTCATGACCCCCTTAATAATAATCGTTTTCATCAATAATTCTTCTTCGCTTCGGACCGCCAGCTTATCGGCGATCGGCATCGCGAACATATTGGCGATCATCGAACCATACAGAGTGGTGATCAGTGCCACCGCCATCGACGGGCCAATCTTCGAAGGATCATTCATATTCAATAACATCACCACCAGGCCCACCAGGGTCCCGATCATACCATAGGCCGGGGCATATTTTCCCAGATTATCAAAAACAGACTTGCCCTGCTCATGACGCTCCGAAATCGATTCCAGCTCATTGGTCATAATATCTTCGATCAGTTCCGGGTCCGTCCCGTCAACCGCCATCTGAATTCCCTGAACAATAAACGGCTCTTCGGCATCTTTCGTCGCGCTTTCCAAGGACAGGATCCCATCCCGACGGGCTATTTCGGCATACCCCACCAGTTCATTGATCAATTTCTCGACCGATTGATCCTTGTGCATGATGGCCTTACTGAAGAACTTACCGGTCTTCAAAAATCGCGACAGCGGCGCCGCCATCATCACAGAGGCTATCGCACCGCCGATAACGATCATCGCTGAAGGTGCATTGAGAAACACCGGTGCCTTGTCCGCGGCACTGGATACCATAGAATAGCCTACCAGGCCAAAGCCCAATAACATTCCAATTAACGTTGCTAAATCCATTATTTTATATCATCCTGTAATTATTTTTTTATCGGCCCTGCATACACAAAACTCACACGTCAAAGGTCATTTTGCGTCTCTAAAGACACCCTTTTACGATACGGAAAAAGGGCTTCAAAATACGGATGACACTGGCGTCACACAAAGGCCTGTCATAGTTATCGGCTATTCATCGCGCCAAATTAACCTCAGCGGCCCGTCAATCTCACATTCCACGGGCAAGAGGGCTTTTCGAGTCATAAATAGTGTTTTTTGCCACTTCACACGCGAAAGGCCCTGATCTGCCGGCAATAATCGATCGCCAACTCAACCACCACCTCCAGGGTCTCCTGGACCATGACCTTGTCACCACTGGTCAGGGTGATCATCGTATCGGGCGTATTTTCAATGTAGCGGATCTGCTCTGCATTCACTACAAATCGCTTGCCATTTAATCGCGTTACAGCTATCACTACTTTTCCATTCATCGAAAAAAGTTGGCCTCGCGACAGCAGAATAAACACCCCTGTCACGAGGCCCGGGGTAACAAATTGTAGACGAAGAATCAAGGAAAACGCCACTTTCGCCAAGCGAACTCTCCGTTCTCAGTTCTAGATTTTTCGCTAAAGATGGCCCCGCGACAGCAGAATAAACACCCCTGTCACGAGGCCCGGGGTAACAAAACAGTTAGCGACATTGCGGGCAATGTCTGTAAGAATCCTTTTCACGTCATTAACGGGTCAGGGCCATCAATTCATTCAGCAGCTGGTCACTGGTCTGGATCACCCGGGACGAAGCCGAAAAACCGGTACTGCTGACGATCAGGTTAATAAATTCCCGACTTAAATCGACGTTACTCAATTCCAGGGCGGTCGAGTTGATCGCCCCGGTGCCCAGTTCCTGGGGGCGTTTAATGATCGGCTGGCCGGAGTTCGGCCCGCTCTTAAAGACATTATCCGAATCGGCAACCAGCCCTTCATAATTCCTGAAGGTTGCCAGAACGACCTGACCAAGATTCCGGGTGAGGCCGTTGGTGAATGACCCGGTAATCAGTCCATTGGAGCTGATCGAGTAATCCTGCAGTGTCCCGGCCTGGAAACCATCCTGCTTCAATAGCGATATCACGCTATCGGACATGGTAAAACCATCCATATTCTCAAAATTCAGGGTAATCGTCTGAGGCGACCCCGCCCCGGTACCCTGGCGGTCGATGGTGATGGTTGGATTGGTCATTTGTAAAAAATTACCATTGGGATCAAAGGTGACGGTCCCGGTTCCCAAGACACGCCCCTCGGCCGTTGTATAATCCCCCACATCGGTATCATCACCACTTTCAGCAAAATAGCGCCATTGGATCCCATTGTCACTTTTCGATTCCATCGCCAACGTCACATCAATATTAATCGGCGTGCCCAGTGAATCGTACCCCAAAAATGAGGTCCGGACACTTTCCACACTGCCCTGAGCATGACCATTGGGCGTAATAAAACTAAACGGCTGGGGCCCGGAAACCGGCAACCCCGCCCCCGTCCCCTGGGTCACCACCAGGGCTTTACTGCCCTGCATGTCGATGGTATTCATATCGCCGATATTGCCAAATATTTCTATCGAATCATTCGTTGCCGAGATCCGGACACCCGGGGCGTCTGCATCCACAACGGCATCACCATCCCGGTCGGTCAACTCGGACGACGTATTAATACCCAGTGCCCCTTGCAGCCAGGTCATATACTCGCCCAGCGTAGAGGTCGCCGTGACGTCAAAGGTGGTCTGTGGTAATGTTTTTGCCCCTTTGATCGCGTCCGCCAGGGTAATCACATTCCCATCAAGAACCAAAGCGGAGCCGCCATTGTCCACATTGACCAGCAACGTTGTATCCGTCAGGTTTCCGCCGCCGTCGGTCAATGTCTGACTGGTCACCCGGCTGCGGGGCGAACCGCCGATCTCCGGATTAACAGTTATACCATCGGCAAGAAATGCCCCATCACCATCGGCCTTCAAATCACCGCTGAAATGGGCATAACTGGAGGTCTGGGCGGTCGTGATCTCCCCCAGGGGGATCCGCATATTTTCCATGGTGCCTTCAACAATATTAAAGTTGGCATCCACCGGATAACCCTGGAGAAAGTTGCCATCGGCCGAGAGAAGGTAATTTTCCGAGTTAAACTGAAAGCTCCCGTCACGCGAATAAACCTGCCCGCCGTCAGCCTTCTTGAGAATAAATAAGCCCTGACCCTGAATGGCCAGGTCATTCTTGCGACCGGTCGTCTCGGGGGCCCCGCCGGTAAAATCCATCGCGACGGCCCCCACCTGGACCCCGGTCCCCACCTGCATGGGATTCGTTCCGCCGGAGTTCCCCACCGGGGCGGTACCAAACTGCAAGGTGTGTGTGAACTGCGTCTGGAAACTTGCGCGAGAGGACTTAAACCCATACGTGTTCACATTGGCAAT
>JAIPFO010000278.1 GCA_021736565.1 Phycisphaerae bacterium
GGGCATTGCCCATCGACTACATTACGGATAAAGAACTATGGTAAAAATGATTCATATTGATAGAGTGCTGGAAACCTGTATTAAACAGGGGGCATCCGATATTCACCTGGTGACAGGTCGGCCGCCGGTTTTGCGATTGCATGGCGGGTTACGCAGCCTGGAGACTAAAGTTCTGGAACCGGATGACACGGTCGCCTTGATGAAAAGTATTACCCCGGACCGGAACCAGCAGGAATTGCAGGAAGGCGGCTCGACGGACTTTGGCTTTGCCTTTGGCGATAAGGGACGATTTCGTGTTTCGGTGTTTCGCCAGCGTGGTCATTTGTCCCTGGTGCTGCGTTTGATCCCGAACGATCTGTTGACCTTTGCCCAGATCGGCCTGCCGGATATAATTGCCCGGTTGTGTGGTCGCCCTCAGGGGTTGTTTTTGGTGACGGGCCCGACGGGTTCCGGTAAATCGACCACCCTGGCCAGTATGATCAACTACATCAACGAGAATATGGAACGGCATATTATTACGGTTGAAGACCCGATAGAATATTATCAATATCATAAGAAGTCGATCATCAACCAGCGTGAAGTGGGTATTGACGTCCCGAGCTTTTCCGAAGCGGTTCGCCGTTCACTGCGTCAGGACCCGGATGTGATCCTGGTGGGTGAATTGCGAGACCTGGAGACGATCGAAACGGCAATTCGGGCGGCAGAAACCGGTCACTTAGTGTTCAGTACGCTGCATACCACGGGTTGCCAGGGTACCATTACCCGTATTATTGATGCCTTCCCGGTGAACCAGCAGGAACAGATCCGTGTCCAGCTTTCGACCAACCTGGTCGCGGTGCTCAGCCAGACGCTGTGCCGTAAAGTCGGGGGTAAAGGGCGGGTTGCGGCCTATGAATTCATGGTCATTACACCGGCGATTGCCAACCTGATCCGTGAAAACAAGACGTTCCGTATCAACTCGGCGATTCAGACGGGTAAGAAATATGGCATGCAGCTGATGGATGACCACCTCTGGACTCTGTTCGAACGGCAGTTGATCGATGCTGAGGAATTGTATGAACATGCCCGCCAGCCCGAAGAGATGATGGCCAAGGTTAATAAGCGAAATTCAACGGTAACCGGCCAACAGACAGTCGTCAGCCAGGAAGACCAGGACGGGGAGCCGAGAAAAAGAGAGTAATTTCAAACTGACTGGCATCCATTCTGGTCAATTGCATGCAGGGTAAAGTCATCGATCACAAAGAATCGATTGAGTTTTTCCGGGCAATGGTCTATTATCTGCGCTATGAAAATAATAGCCGATGAAAATATACCGTTTGTTGAGCAGGTTTTTGGGCGTTTGGGTGCGGTGAGACTCGTTTCTGGGCGGTCCATGCAAGCTGAGATGCTGGTTGATGCTGATGTTTTACTGGTTCGGTCAATTACCCGGGTGGATGAATCGCTGTTGGAGGGTTCGAAAGTTGGGTTTGTGGGGACCGCGACGATCGGGATGGATCATATTGACCGGGACTACCTGGCTAAACGTGGGATCGCCTTTACCAGTGCTGCCGGGAGTAATGCCAATTCCGTGGTGGAGTATGTGATCACCTCGATATTGGTCTTGGCGGAGCGGTTTGGCTGGGAGCTGGAAGGTAAGACGCTTGGAATTATCGGGGTGGGGAATATCGGCGGCCGTCTGGAGAAGAAGATTGCGGCTTTGGGGATGGTGCCATTGCCGAATGACCCGCCATTGCAGCGGGCGACGGGGGATAAGCGGTTTGTTTCACTGGATGAGGCGATGGGGGCGGATTTTGTGACCTGCCATGTGCCGCTGACGCGCGAGGGAGAGGATGCGACGTATCATTTGATTGATGAGGGGAATCTTGGCAAGTTGAAGGATGGGACGGTTTTGCTCAACAGCTCGCGCGGGCCGGTGACGGATAACCGGGCATTATTGGAGCATTTTGACGGGCCGCTGGTGCTGGATGTCTGGGAGAATGAGCCGGATATTGCTATGGTGCTTTTGGAGAAGACGCAGCTGGCGACCCCGCATATCGCGGGGTATTCGTTTGACGGGAAGGTGAACGGCACGGCCATTCTCTATGAGAAGCTGTGCGCGTATTTGGGGATTGACGCGGCGTTGGATGTGCAATCGCTGATGCCCGCCCCGCCGGTGGGACAGATCGACATTGCAACCGATGGGTTGAGCGATCAGCAGATCCTTACCCGGGCGATGCTGGGGATTTATGATATTAAAGCGGATGATGAGCGGATGCGTGCGATTATCGGCCAGAAGGCCGAAGACCGGCCGGGCTATTTTGATGGGCTTCGCAAGCAGTACCCTGTTCGGCGGGAGGCGCATAATACGAAGGTTGTTCTGAGGCCGTATCGGGAATCGGCGGCGGAGAGGCTTTCAGCCTTGGGATTTGTGATTTAGCGAACCTGGGGGGAATGGGGATCGTATTGTTTGCATGGCGTTGCTTATCCGGTTGAGGGTTTTCCGGATCAGGAAGAAAATATGATTTGAAATACTTTATGGAGAGTAAAATGGCAGCACTAGTAATGTTATGGCTTTTGCAAGTAGCCAGTAGTCAATATAGTCAGGTTGCTCAGACGAATAGTCAAGCTGGGATCGTGGGTGCACCGATTCGTGGAAGGGTGATTATTTGAAGGCGGAAAATGATTTTGAACGGGCAGCGGAGTTTAACCCAAGGGGTTGCCCCGGGCTAAGATATTTTAGCCCTTCGGGCTATGGAGTGAAACGCCAGATGGGGCTGACTTGCAGCATGTGGCGTTATCGTTTTTGATAATTACAAACGTTTATTAAAAAATCGGGTAGTAGATAAATAACCCATGGTAGAATTAACTGACATATCGCTTTATTTGCCGCGGTTGCCGGAATCGATGGAGGGGGTTTGTGTTGTTCATGCGGGGGATTTGCATTCGAGCAGTTATGGGCGGCGGGAGAAGATTTTGCACCGTGTGATGAAGCAGGGATGTGATCTGTTGGTTTTTTCGGGGGATTTTTGTCACCAGGTGCGAATTGGAAATTTATTCGCCGAGGGTTCGGACCAGCGGACCCCCCTGCCGGTCGGGTTATCGCGGCATGGCTATGTGTTTGAGCCGCATATTGATGAGGCGGTGGCGTTATGTAAGACGCTTTTGAGTGACGTGACGTGTCGGTTGGGGGTTTATGCGGTACAGGGCAATCATGACCCGCATGCATTCATGGAGAAGCTGGGGGGATTGGGTGTTACGGTTTTGGATAATCAGACTTCCCAGGTGAGCGGTTCGAACGGGGAGCATTTTAATTTGTGTGGCGTCAGTGGTTATGGCCGGGATGCCAGTGATGTTCCGGGTGCGGCGTTGGGGATCGATCCGAACTTATTTACTTTGGCGGTTTCGCATTATCCTGAAATGGCGCCGTCCTTGGCGGCGGTAGGCGCTGACGTTATTTTGTCGGGGCATACCCATGGCGGGCAGATCTGTCTGCCGGGCCGGCGGGCGATCTTAACGCACAGCCGGACGGGTGGGCGGCACGCGGTGGGGCTGAATCGGGTTGGCGACAGTTATGTTTATACGACGCGGGGGCTGGGGATGAGCTTGCTGCCGATACGCACGTTCTGCCCGCCGGAGATCGTTCGCTATACGCTGCATCGGGGTGATTTTGGCAAGACTGTGACCAGCGTGTCAAAATTGACTTAGAGGGTGATTTTCATTAGATCTTAAGCGATCACCCAAGAATTGTGATGCCTCTATGTTATTGTGAGGGGGAGGGGAGATATGTTGCACTGCATGCCATGGGTTTCGCTGCGCTCACCCGCGGTTATTATTATTTGACCACTCCGTGGTCATGAGATGGTACTTCAGACCGTTTAGGTTGCTACCAGAGAGAGGCTGAACTGCGATCACTTTGGGCCAGGCTAAGTTATGCTGGCCTTTCAGGCCGGTTTTTTGTGTCGCTGCGCGACGTTTCATTAATCACAAGCAAGATGCTCGTGCTACTTCGAGTGATCCACAGGAAGAACCGGGATCGGGTCTCTTATTCTTTAACGAATTTTGCGCCGTTGAGGATGGCCTGGCTGTTGGCGGAAATTGTTTTGTGATGCCTGACGGCCAGGACATATTTGAGATTTTCGACGGCTTTTTGCGGGGAGAGCTTTCCGCGTTTTTGCAGGTAGGCGCCGAGGGCGACCATATTGGCACTTTGGGGGCTGCCGAGTTCGGTGGCGATCTTATCGGCGGGAACCCGGAGCACATCGATATCTTTTCGTTCGGGGACCTTTTCGATCAGGGAGCTATTGATGATCATGAGCCCCCCTGCCTTTAAACGCGGTAGGAACTTATCGTAGGAGGCCTGATTCATGACGATGAGGCTATTGGGCGCACTGACCAGTGGGCAGGCGATGTAATCTTCGGAGATGGTGACCATGCAATTGGCGGTTCCGCCTCGCACTTCGGCGCCGTAGGAGGGCATGTGGGTGACTTCGTAGCCGCTGGTCATGGCGACCTGGGCGAGGAGTTTGCCCAGGAGGATAATACCCTGGCCGCCGAACCCGGCGATGGTGACTTCTTCAGTATAGGTGGTTTCTGTCATTTCAACTTTTCCATGGATGACGCCAGCGTCATAAGTATTTTTTGATGCCCATTTTCCGCATCTTAAAGGGTGTTTTAGATACGAAATATAACTTTTGACGCGGGAATCATGGATGGCCTCATCCTTTGATGCGTCCGAGCGGGAAGCTCTCGGTCATTTTTTCCTTGATCCATTTCATGGCGTCAGCGGGTTTCATTCGCCAATAGGTTGGGCAGGCCGAAAGGACCTCCACCATGGTCAGGCCCGGGGCATTTTGGACCTGGAGTTCGAAGGCATGTTTAATGGCTTTTTTCGTTTTGAGGATATGAGCGGCGTCATGGAGTGAGCAGCGTTCGATATAGACGGTGCCGGGTAAGAGTGCCAGCATCTCGGAGACCTGCATGGGAAACCCTTCGGTGGCAGGGTCGCGGCCCTGGGGTGTGGTTTGGGTGACCTGATGGCTGACCGTTGTGGGTGCCATTTGTCCGCCGGTCATGCCAAAGAGGGCATTATTGAAAAATATCACGGTGATGCGTTCGCCGCGATGAGCGCCTTGGATGATCTCTCCAACTCCAATGGATGCCAGGTCGCCATCGCCCTGATAGGAGAAAATAATTTTATCGGGCCGGA
>JAIPFO010000279.1 GCA_021736565.1 Phycisphaerae bacterium
CGTAATTGTCCTTGACAATCATATTACTGCTGTCCCAGTCGAGAAAGACGCCATTAGCCAGGTGGCGGGTGGGTTGGCCGTCGGGCTTTTGATTATAGCCCCAGATGTCGTAGAGCCAGTTGTTCAGGATGTAATTGGGGGCGTTGAGGTGGTTCATGGTAGCAAAATGGATGCAGGCACCGTCGATGATGGTTTGCATCGCATCGTGGATGTGATTGTATTCGACAATATTGCCGCCCTGGTTGCGAAAAGCGAAAACGCCGTTTCGTGAAAGGTCCGCGAAATAGTTGTGGGCGATGTAATTTCCGGGGGCCATCGCCATGCTGGCCGGGCGGGAGTCGAGATGGACCCCACCGCCGTAATAGCGGATTTTACCGCAGTGTTTGACGGTGTTGCGAGTGATGCGGTTTAAAATTGGAGCGACCGTCGCGGCGACCTTGCCGGGGGTAAAAAGCTTGGTATCGTCCATGTAGGAGAGGCGGGAACCGGTCAGAAGAACGCCGCCGCCGCCGGAGTGCAGGACGCTATTGCGGTCGAAGATATTACGCTGGCTGTCGAGGTGCAGCCAAAGGGCGTAGCCACCGATATTTTCGAAGTGGCAGTTTTCGATCCGGCAGTGGGTTGCGTTCTCCAGACGAATGGCCGCGTCGGTATGTACGCGTGCTTCGATATGACCGAGAGTGAAGGTCGTGTGGCGAAACTGCAACCCTTTGAAGTGTACGTTTTGGACGTGGGTTTTCTTTTCAACATCACCCTTTGCATAGACGATAACATTCAGTCGCGAAGCAACGATCTTCAGTGTGTTCGGATTGATGCCCGGTTTGGGCATGTAGTAAAGCCTCGCTTTGGCCTGATCGAGATACCATTCGCCGGGTTCATCCAGTTCTTCTTTGACGCCCTCGATCCAGAACCAGTTGCCTTTGATGATTTTGCCATGGCGTTCGCTGTCAGCGATGTCGATCCTGCCGCTTTTAAGGTCAACACCTGTAACGGTGTTCCATTGATTGAAAAACTTCCATTGGGCCACGACATTGATCTGAGCATCAGGAGCGGCCCAACTGGCTTTAACCAGTTTTGGGGCGATTCTCACGTGATCAATGCCTCCGCCTGTGGCATAGAGGAAGGGGTTTTTCTCGGAGGCATTGGGGAAGCGGGCGCGGGTTGCACGCGTGCCTTCGACAAAGAGCTGTCGGAAATTCCAGCCCTTTTTTACGCCGGGAACATCCACAGACCAAATATTATTTTTACCGCTCTGTTTCCAGGTGCCTGTAATGGGAGTGCCACCGCTAAGAGTGGCCGTGTCGTCTTTAACGGCCTGCCAGGTGATCGGGCATTGGGCGGTCCCGGAGTCTGTGGCGGTTAGAGCCAGGGGCTCGGCCAGAAAGTAGGTGCCAGGGGCAAAGATCACATTGACCGCTTCCTTGAGGCCAACCTTGATACATGCACGGACCGCGACCTGGGCGGCCTGGACACTTGCCAGGGGTTTTGATCTTGTGCCGGGATTCGCGTCACTACCGGTTGTGGCGATAAAAATATCCTTCGCCGGGGCGATTTGAGCTGAAACACATATAAACACCGCCGTGAGCATTAACCGTTTTAAAAAAATTGTAACCATCTATATAATTATCCATTTCAGGCAGTAGATCAGATCGATATCAAAATACGCTTGAGGTTGATGCCAGTGTCCTAAGTATTTTGGAGCCTGTTTCCCGCATCTTACAGGTGACATGGGAAGCACCGTCGACGTTATTTTTTCTGTGGGGGTTGATTCGGAAAACCCTTCGGCACGGAAATCGTAACTTTTTGAGTCGCTGCCCATTCGGCGCCTCGCAGATAGGTGATTCTAAAGCTGTCTTTTTTGATATGTGGAACCGCATGGCCCAGCACGGTGTGGAAGATGCGTCCCTTACCATATTTAATCGTCATCAACATGGGTTCTTCATGCCCAGTACCTCCGTTGTTCTTAGCCGAATGGGCGGTCGCCAGAATGGTCACATGACGGGCCGGACCACGTAAAAAAGCATACATTTCATCCGGGCCGTGCAGAAAGGTTTTTGGCAGGCCCCTGGTGATCGGGTGATCGGGCTCACGAACGGTAATCTCAAATTCAGTTTGACTGCCATGGCCGCCACCTTTGCCTTTGGATGCGTCCCGGATCACCTTGCCATCCTTATCCATGTAAAGGTAGGGCCCACTCTTTTCATTTCGACCGCCCCAACCGCCGATGGCGATCATTTCGTTATATGCTTTCCATTTTGGCCAGGCATTATCCGCCGCGTGATAGATCACCACGCCGCCGCCGGCAGAAACAAACTTTTCAAAGGCAATTTGAGTTTGACGTGGCCATGGGGCCGCGTTGTAACCATCATTAACCACGACCAGGTCGTAGGGTGTAAAATCAGGCAGATATCCGCTCATCGCTTTGTCTTTGGCAGGGCAGGTGGAAACATCCACCTTAAAACGGCCACACGCCTCCATCATTGTCTTGAGAACAGGGGTTGTTTCGGCCCATTTGTGATTATTCTGGCCATCGACAATGAGGGTTTTGATTGGAGCAGGCATGTTTTTTATCGAAGCCGGGGCATGATCTACCAGGCTAGCCAAAAAAACAACCAACGTAATAAGGACCACCACGCCACCATCATACGTGTTTTTAGAGCCGTTTTTCCGCAGCTTAAGGCCTGGTCGGGTTTTGGCGGATTGACTTGTGACGTGGGACACAATCGTAGGTTTCATCGTGGTTTTTGTATTCATTATTGACCTTTCTGTTATTAAGTAGTTATTGATTCCCGCCTCAAATGTGATTTTTCATCTTTAGAATCGCTCTTAAGATGCGGGATGCAGGCGTCAAAAATGACTTTTGACGAAATATTCATTAAAAATGTCAGCATTCTTATTATGCCAAATCGTTCTACGCATGGTTCATGCAATTTTAGCAGTCCCGGACCATGGGGATACTGAGGGATAAAATTATACATTTCTGAGCGGCCCGTTTCAACTTAAACATGACGCCAGCATCATAAGTATTTATGACGCCCGGTTTCCAAATCTAAAAGGGCGATTTTTATATACGTAAACCACTTTTTATCGTGGGGCTCAAATAAGACTCATTATCCTGATCTCCCTATCCAATGAAACATAATATATATTATCGGACGTTGTAAATTGTGTTTATTTTGGTAGATGCTGGTAATCCTGTGGACTTTTTATTGCTTTTAATCTAAAATAGTTCAATTTGTTACTCTATCCGTTAATATGTGATTAGGAGAGTTGCCGATTGCAGCATTATTCACCACTAAAATTTAAACCAATCTACCATGAACGGATCTGGGGATCTGATGCGTTTAAGCGGCAGTTTGGTAAAGATCTGCCGGCGGACAAGCTTATTGGTGAAAGTTGGGAGCTTTCGGATCTGCCGGACAATAAAAGCGTCGTTTCTGAAGGTTGTTTTGCGGGTTTGGATATTCGTAGCCTTCTTAATGAGCATGGCCTGGCGATGGGATTTACTGCCCAGCAGGCTGAATCGCCTTTTGGACTGCTGATAAAGCTTTTAGACGCGAATGATCCCCTTAGTGTTCAGGTTCATCCCGATTTACGGGCTTGCGAGAAATTCCCGGATGCACGGCTAAAGACTGAATGCTGGTATGTGATAGATGCCCAGGAAAATTCGGTGATTTATCGTGGACTCAAACCGGGTGTTTCCAGGGAAGATATAGAAAAATCGTTAAAAAATGGCACTTTGGGTGACCTGATGGTTAAATATTGGGCCAAAAAAGGCGATTTTTACCACCTTCCAGCCGGTACGATCCATGCTTTGGGGGCTGGCGTGCTGATTGCTGAGATCCAGACGCCTTCGGATACCACCTACCGGCTGTTTGACTGGAATCGTAAGGATAGCCAGGGTCATGGCCGGGCGTTGCATATTGAAAGGGCCCTGGAGAGTATAAATTTCGGTGACGAGCCCCCCACCTATAATATTATCGGACCTTCAATGTCTATCGATTCCCCCCTCACTAAAATGGCGGATTCATTGGGAACCGCCAGGCAACTGCTTCGTTGTGACTATTTTAATGTTGCCCATGTTAGCGTTGATTCGGCCGATAGAAAAGAATATCATACTCCTGAGCCTGTGATTATGATAACATTAAGCGGTTCGGGAGTCATTTCAAATGCGAATCTCCCGGAACAGGGTATTGGTTATCAACCGGGCGATACGATCATGGTCCCCGCCATGGATTCCGGGTGTATTGACGTTGCCCAACCTGGCGAGTTTTTACTGACAACTTTGGGACCGCTGAAGGCTTAGCGAGATCCTTCTTTTTTACATAGAAAAAAATACTATAATTTTAATACACTTAGATCACAAGCTGGAAGCTTGTGCTACTTTGAGTGAAAATACAGGATAATTACACATGGAACGATTACAAAAAGTTATGGCGGATGCCGGCATTGCCTCCAGGCGTCAGTGTGAAGGAATGATATACAAAGGCCTGGTCAAGGTCAATGGAGTCGTCGTCAAAGAGATGCCGATCATGGTAAACCCGGGCGAAGATGAGATCGTTGTCTCGGGTAAAAAACTGGTCTTTGAGAAAAAGGTCTACTACCTCCTGCACAAGCCTAAACGCGTTGTCTGCACGAATTATGACCCCGATGACCGCAGGAAAGCGTGCGATTTAATGCCGGGCGTGCGAGAGCGGGTTTACCCGGTGGGCCGATTGGATGCCGATTCCAACGGGCTGTTGATCATGACCAATGACGGCGAACTGGCCAACCAGTTAACGCACCCTCGGTATGGCGTTCCCAAAACATATATCGTTGAAATTAACAGCCGGATCAACGGTGCCGATATTGAAAAGTTGCAGAAGGGGTTTTTTATTGCCACAAATGGCCGTGCCTCCATGGATCGCATTAAGGTTTTAAAACGTGACCAGAGCCGCTCCCTATTGGAAATAACGCTGTGCGAGGGCCGCAACCGCCAGATCAAACGCATGCTGGCGCGATTGGGCCATAAGGTTAAAAAGTTGACCCGGATTAAATTTGGCCCGCTCACCTTGCGTGGTTTAGGGATTGGTCAGTATAGGGCTTTGACTAAACGGGAAGTTGAAATTTTGTATAAAATATCAAATTCGCCGACGCCGGATGAGAAGAAG
>JAIPFO010000280.1 GCA_021736565.1 Phycisphaerae bacterium
CTCATCAAAGACGGCGCCCCGGCCGGCATCTTTATCTGCCCTTCCAAACGCCCCCCAACACAAAAGCTTCATCCCAACATCCCCTCCGACCAGCCGCCACAGCACTACATCAATCCCGCTTTAGTCGCTTACAGCCCCCGACTGATCCCCAACGCCGCCACGTCCATCCCCGATAACTCGACTGATGTACTCTTTGCCGACAAAAACCCACTGTTCGCCAATTACAAAACCGGCAATCCATCCCAGGAATTAAACCTGAGAATTATGTCCCACCTGAAAAACCGAAACTCACCCAATCATAATAACTCAGGCCAGCATGTTTTGTTCAAAGATATCCACGTCCAATTCTACAAAACTCGCCACATCGGTACTGCCCAGGACGACATCTATACCATCCGAAATACCGAACGCTACCGGGGAACCGAACACCCCTTCCCCGATGATATATTCACCGCACCATAAAACGCCAGAATCAGCCCCCTCTTCACACGGCCACACCCGGTCACCATTTTTATAAAATAAAAGCCTATTGACGGGACCGCCCAAACTGCTAGAATAGCACTTTTATTAGGGAATTTTTGAATAAACCACCATTGATGGCTGTTTCAAAAGTCTATATTGCCGGGTGAAGTCGTCACGATTGACCCCAAATCAATTTCCCCATAACAATCATAACGGATTTTGGCCCGAATCTTGATTCATTGGCCCAACCGCCCAGGATAAGTTTAAAATGGTACGATTGGCATTTTTGGACACCGAGGATATATCACGAGCCCAAATAGCGGCCGAAATGGCACGCCAGGTAGCCCCTCCGGAGATTCAAATATCCTGCCTCGCTGAAGATCCTCAACCCATATCCCACGAATTGACAGCCGTGATGGCAGAGGTCAACATCCCCATAAGCCACTCCTGTACCCCATTCTCCAAAATCACCAGGGATCCCTTTGACGTCATTATTGTCCTCAGTGAAGATTCCGAAAAAATTTGCGCGTTTCTTCCCGGACGAGAATCGGTCATTCGTTGGAACATGCCTCCCTTACCCAATGCCAACGGCAACAGTCAAAGCTATCTTGAAAACCTGCGACGTCTCCGCGACGACCTGACAAATCGTGTAAAGGCCCTCTTTACCGGCGGGTATCTGACAACGATCCTGGCCATGAAGAAAAACAACATGATGATCCTGGACCATTTCCCGGAGGGAATCATCGTCCATGATACGCATCGGACCATCTCATGCTTTAATCAAGCCGCCGAAAAAATTACCGGCCGTTCACGCCATGATGTTATCGGACGGGATTGCCATGAGATATTCCCGAGTGGCTTTTGTGGCGGGTTGTGTTCTTTTTGCGATGATGAACGTCAAAAAAATATCGAAAAAAACGATTATCCCCTCCACATCCTGACCAAAGATGGCACCGCAAAGGACGTAGAAATGGCCGTCATAGCCATCACCAATGACCTTGGCAATATACAGGGCGTTTTAGGCTGCTTCCGGGATGTCACCGAAGTAAAACATCTCCGGCGAAATCTCAAAAAAATCCAGAGCTTTCATGGCATTATTGGAAGCGATGAAAAAATGCAGGCCGTTTACGACCTCGTCAGCGACCTGGCCAATAGTGATTTCCCCGTTTTGATCCTGGGAGAAAGCGGAACCGGCAAGGAACTGGTCGCCGGGGCCATTCATGGCGAAGGACGTCGAGCCGGGCGACCCTTTGTTCCGGTCAATTGCGGGGCACTGCCCGAAGGCATTCTCGAAAGTGAGCTTTTTGGCCATGTCCGAGGCGCCTTTACCGGGGCCGTTCGGGACAAAAAGGGCCGCTTTGAACTGGCGGATACCGGAACCATTTTCCTCGACGAAGTCGGGGAGCTCAGCCCGATGATGCAAGTTAAATTACTACGCGTCCTGCAGGAAAATACCTTTGAACGCGTCGGTGGCGAAAAACCCATCCACGTCGATGTGAGAGTATTAAGCGCAACGAACAGAGACCTTCGAAAAATGGTCGAAAAAGGCGAGTTCCGAGAAGACTTATACTACCGTTTGTGCGTTGTGCCCATCACCCTGCCACCCATCAGGGAACGCCGGAACGACATCCCGATGCTGATCAACTTTTTTATCGAACGATTCAGAAAGGACACGGAACGAAACATTAAAGGCGTCAGCGACGAGGCCCTGGGGAAAATGCTCGACTACCACTGGCCGGGCAACGTGCGGGAATTGCAGAACGCCATTCAATATGCCTATGTGAAATGTAAAAATAATATATTACAGTGTGAGCATTTACCCCCCGAGATCATCGGCACAATTCACCCGCCTAAAAAAACCAGACGGCAGCGACGACGAAAACTATCCGCACAACAAGTAATTAACGCACTGGAAGCCACCGGGGGCAACAAACTCAAAGCCGCCCAGCTACTCGGCGTCGGACGCGCCACACTCCACCGCTTCCTCAAAGAGCAACCAACCGACAAAAAAAACAAAAAACAAAGTACTGAATTTTTCGAAATATAACACAACGACATATGACCGCACGAAACGCAATGCGGCTTCGTGACATTTAACCATCGTGACGGCAACCCCACTTAAAGGAAAAACAATGAAAAAAACTTTCACCGCAACCCTGTTAGTCTCCATCGCCCTGACTCTATCTTCCTGCCAGAATGCCCCGGCAAAAGACGCCCTGCCAGTCTCTCATCCTTTTTTGTGTGCCGATTACGGCGGGAACATGATATGGATCGTGGATAAGGCCGGTAAGGTCACCTGGCAATTCCCCGCCAAAAGACCACAGGACGTCTGGCAGCTACCCAATGGCAATATCCTCTTTAGCCACGTTGACGGCGCAATAGAGGTCACCCGAAAGAAAAAGATCGTCTGGCAGTATAAAGCCGCCAAACCCAACGAAGTCCAATCCTGCCAGCCACTCGCCAACGGCAATACCCTGGTGGCACTCTCTGGCCCCTGCCAACTGCTTGAAATTACCCCCAAGGGAAAAATTGTCAAAACCGTGCAGCTCACAACAGGCTACCCCAAGAACCCCCACGCACAAATGCGACAGGTGCGCCAACTCAACAACGGCCACTATCTCGTCGGACACTGCTCCGATGAAGTCATCCGTGAATATGACGCCAATGGCAAAGTGATCAATACCATCAAAGCCAAAGGCCACGGCTTCGGCGCCATACGACTGCCCAACGGCAATACCCTGGTCGCTACCGGCGATGGCCATAAGCTCATCGAATTCGACGCCAAAGGCAAAGAAGTCTGGAAACTCAATGAAAATGACCTGCCCGGCAATCCCCTGCGTTTTATCGCCGGCGTCCAGAGACTCCCAAACGGCAACACCGTCGTTTGCAACTGGGGTGGACACGGCCACGTCGGAAAACAGCCACAAATTTTTGAAGTCACACCGCAGAAAAAAGTCGTCTGGCAAATCTTCGATTACAAAAAATTCAATACGATCTCAAATATCCAGCTTCTGGACATAAAGGGCAACGTCACCAAAAATGAGATCCTGCGCTAAAACACACGCCTCATTCCATAGTCAGTAAAATAACCAGAATCGCATTCTAACGGCCCCACTGCTGCATCGCGATAAATCGACTACTATAAAAAAGGTATCCGTTCCGTTCACATGTTTTAAATAGCTTCCGCCGAAGGTCGCAGATCAGCCTTTGGATGGCGGTTTCCTAAGCGGCCTGAAAGGCCAAAATACCTTAGCCCAGGGAAAACGAGCGCAGCGAGTGCCGCCCTGGGTGTGAGTGTCACCCAACCCGCATCTCCCTCCTCGCACCTGGCAGGCGCCAGCCTGCCAGGTGCGAGGAGGGAGAAAAATTGCGTGTCTTACTAAAAAAGGACCAAAGGACTCACCAGCTCAAGTGTTGAATTAGGATTTTAATGCCGATGGCGATCAGTAACAGACCGCCGATCAGCTCCATTTTTCTACCCAGGAGCCCGCCCAGTCGCCTCCCCAAAAACATTCCCAATGTCGTCATCCCACCGGCAACTATACCAATAACAATGCAAGGAAGCCAGATCGAAACACCCAGAACCGCCATAGAAAGACCTACCGCCAAAGCATCGATGCTGGTCGCCACTGAAAGCATGATCATATGCCACCCGCGGGTGGGGTCGCGTTCACTTTCAGTGGATTTCGGGCCAAAGGATTCGTAGATCATCTTACCACCGATCATCGCCAGAAGACCAAAAGCGATCCAGTGGTCCCAGGTCTCAATCCACGGCCGAACCGTCAGACCCGCTAAATACCCGAGAATGGGCATAATCGCCTGAAAAAGACCAAAATGCCATGACAGCCGAAGCACTGAACGCATAGTCAGCCGGGGCAGCACGACTCCCGCAGTAATAGCAACAGCAAAGGCATCCATCGCCAGGGCCAACGCGAGAACGATAATTTCAATGATTGTCATGAGGCTCTTTTTTAGAAATTGACAGCCAACGATAGTTGCGTCAATCGTCAATATAAACTCCCACCTCAAAAGTCGATTCGAATCGTTCAAATCAGCCTTGATGCGGCGGTAAAAGGATTGCAAAAATACGTATGACGCGAACGTCAACATTCCCCCCAGACCCAACTTTAAGCAATTTCATCAAGAACGTCAACAATTAGAATATTTTTTCTTGCAATCCCACCAAAAGATAGATAAAGTAGGACAACAGCTTGTATGAACGTGACTTATGCGTTTAGAACGTATTTAAATAACGCCCTGACAGCGAAAAATAACGTTTTTCCATTAAAAACATGTTCGACTATATAAGTTGGGCCCATAGCTCAGTTGGTTAGAGCAGGGGACTCATAATCCCTGTGTCCTAGGTTCGAGTCCTAGTGGGCCCAGTCTCCACCCCCATCCCATAAGTCCTTATTGGCAAAACACTTACACCCAGGCTGTTTTTGTTAGTTCGCCAGGGTGGGCCGTGCACACGCGGTTTCCACTCCCCTCAAACCCCGAAGGGGTTTAATCACAATAACCGCGGGTGAGCGCAGCGAAACCCATGGCAACCCACACACACCCTATCTCTCTCCCCCCCACGGCGGGTCTCAGCCCGCCGAAAACACCCCACATGCCTTCTCATTAACACCTGGATTCAACCAGGTGACAGACAAACTATTCCCCCCCTCCTCGTCCCGCTTGCGGAC
>JAIPFO010000281.1 GCA_021736565.1 Phycisphaerae bacterium
GCTCGCTGCGCTCGCTCTGCCCTGGGCTATTTTATGCTAGCCCTTTGGGCCGGATGGGAGGCCGTAGCCTAAGGCTGATTAGAATATTCGGCGGCAGTTTTTATTGGGTACCCACAAGGGGCACCCCTACAAATATAATGTACGATCAAGGGGATTGATACATTATGGCGATTCGTTGGAATGGGGTCATGCATTGGGTGATGGGGTTTCGTTGTGTGTGGCGGGGTGAGGGGCGTGAGCGTTGGGTAACAATGAGTCATGAACAAGAGAGAGAGAAAGAATCTTCTAGCGGCGGAGCTTCGGCACGGAATGGCCAATCCTCCAGAGGCGGACCTGCGGTGTTGAAGTGAAGAAGCAGGCCGGGTGGTTGGTTTTGAGGCAGTGGTATAATGGGTGGGTGTTTTCGGCGGGCTTAGACCCGCCGGGGGGAGAGGGGGTTGGGGGGTGATGTCGTCACCTGGATGAATCCAGGTGTTAATGAGAAGGGATGCGGGGAGAATGAATAATAGGAAATGGATAGGAGATTGTTTTTTTCTACCAAGATGTTGCCCCGATGGGGCTGATAGGGTGTCGCTGCGCGACGTTTATTTATTGGGCACCCACGAGGGGTGCCCCTACAACTGTTAATGTGCGATGAAGGGTTAAGGAGGATATTCGGACAGCTTGCGCTGTCGCGCTTTTGTTGGCGAATATCTACGTGACGGACGGGAAGGCCTTGGGAAAGCCATCGGTTTGCGGGGACGATTGTTTTCGTTGGACAGGAGTGCTTTATTCATTTATCCCTGTGTAATTGAAGGATGAAAGGGCTTGCAAACCGCTGCCACCCGCCGGCCTTAGCGGGCAACCTCATAGATAAGCAATTGATCTGTAAAACTCAAATTGTTTTCTTGAATGATTTGCTTTGCGACTTAGTGTTATTCTAAAACCACCTTAATAGTGCCTTTCGTATTCTTATCAAACTCAAATGTTCCTTTTAGTTTTTTTCCTTTTGCCATAACGGTGATTTCATATTGGCCGTAAAAGCCTGAAAAACTCACCGTGGCCCCGCGGGTTGTTCTGGCTTTGGTTTTTGTCCACCATTTGTCCTTGATAAGCCCCTTTAGAGTATGATAGACCGGCTTGGGTGTCATGTCCTTTCGCAGGAAACCGGCCGGAGCATTCTGCCATGCCCCCTGGTCGGAAAAATCCCACCATGTAATCGCCTCAACCGCCGGGTGTGAAAATAAAACCGTATAGAACTGGGCGGCATCTCTTGCCTGGTTTTCCTCACCCCCGGCTGTGCTGTTCCAGCTTTTATTCGCCTTAGGCCCCGAGACGATGGTCGTTTCTGTGAAATGAAGCGGTACGTTGAACCTGGCATATTTCTCACAAATATCCCAGGTCTTTTTCGCCCCCCAATACGTTGTGTGCATGTGCGACTGGATGCCGATCACATCGAAGATCGGCTTGTCCGTCTCGTCGATAAGTTCATGGATAACCCTGTCAATGTACCCCTGGTCTGTTCGATAGTCGTTGATTATCAACGTCGCCCCTGGATTGGCCTGCCTTGCCATCTCAAAAGATTTTCTAAGATATGCATTCACGCCCATCTTCTTGATGCCGGCGGTCAGTTTGGGGGCCTGTTTGATACATTCGGCCCTGTCGTAATGAGTTGCCTCGTTGACAACATCCCATATATCAATCTGCCCTTTGAACCGCGTGACACACCGCCCGATCCGGCCAAACTGCAAGGCCATTGTCTTGTCAAGGTCCTCCTCCAGCCATTGGGGGTCGCGGTAGTTCCACGCCAATGGATGGCCCTTGGCTGTTATGTCATGCTGTCGGCACCAGGCGATAATTTTATCTGTACGCTTGTCGTTGACCTTGCCGTCTCTGTCTGAATAGCTCCACCAGTAAAACGGCAAAGTGGCAAAATTAAATAATTCCGAATAATATTTTTCATAGGCGGCGTTATCCGCAGGTGTTCGACAGCTGCCCAGCTTAAAAATATTGCACCCGAATAGAAACTTATGCCGCCTCTGCTCAATGGCAACCTCGCAGCCGTCCGGGAGTGGTTCATCATCGGGCACCACAAGCTGGAGCACGAGATTGCCTTTGCGATATTTCTCTATCCGGGCCTCGGCATCCCTGATAATTTCATCGTCGCTCAGGGCCAGGGCGTTAAATGATAATGACAACACAACCAAAATTGACGTCAGCGTCATGAGTATTTTCGATGCCCGTTTCCCGCATCTTAAAGGGCGATTTGAACGATGTGAATTTACTTTTGACGTGAGCATCAACATCATGATCAGGTATCCAAAATTCTTCATAGGACTCCTCGGTGATCCGTTTTCAATCTTGTTACATTTACTGTTTCAATGCATTTTATGATGCCGCTTAGCGTTTAGACGACTTGAGTGTGTCCCATTGCTCTTTAGTGCCTTTGGACTTCTGGTATTCCATCATAATTTTCCAGTTGCCGCGTTTGAGCAGCAGGGCTTCGAGGTGAATGTAGTCTTTGGTTATTGTGCCGTCGGGATTGACTTTGGTGTAGAGGAACATCCCGGTTTCATGGGCCGTTGTCTCATCGCCCAGCCGCCTGCTGAACCGGAATTCAACATTGCATTGAGTCTTGCCGGATTGAGCGTCCGTGAAGTCCTGCTCCCATTTTTTCAGGGCTTTTGAAAGGGGGTAGGCTTTATTGCTCGATCCGGAGACGATCACGCCGTCCTTGTGGCAGGTTGCCTTGTACCCTTGATAGTCCCCTTCATTAACACAGCGGGCGACCTCGGCCCAATAGGCGTCCAATTCTGTCAGGCGCGTGGAACTCTCCAGCGGCAATCCGTTCGAACATCCCGAGAGCAGCATCGCTGTCAATGTCAAAAAAAGAACATATCCCTTATTCATCGGTCTTTCCTTTCAATTTCTAAAGGTCATGAGTTTGGTTACAATCGTCTGTAGGGCCGGTCATGGTGTGACCTTTGCTTGCCGGATAGGACTTATTTTACAGGCCCGGTAAATTTTCATAAAGTGCTTTGGATGCTCAAAATGAATTCTCCAGTACCGGTCATGAGCATCTGAATGGCGATGGCGATAAGTACCATCCCGATGAGACGTTCGATGGCGATCATGACCCGGTGACCTAAAATATTCGAAAGCGGTATCGATAATGAGATGATCAGCCCCGAGGCGGCCCAGGCACCGATCAATGCCCCAAGCCATTTAAGCCATTGCGTGGGCTCCCGATTCATGATCAGAAGCAAGGTTGCCAGGGTGGAGGGGCCGGCAACATAGGGAATCGCCAGCGGGACAACGAAAGGTTCTCCCGGGATCTCCTCGGCCAATGAATGCTTGACCGATGGGAAGATCATCCGGATGGCGATTAAGAACAGGATCGTACCGCCGGTGACCGTTAAGGCCGGCTCGGAAATCTGAAGAATATTCAGGAAATACTGCCCGAAGAACAGGAAGATGATCATGACGAACAGGGCGATCAGAAGTTCCCTGATGATCACCTTCTGACGCCGCTGGTCCTCTACATTTTTCAGTGCCGCGATGAAAAAGGGGATATTCCCAAACGGATCCATCACCATAAAGAGCAGTATTGATGCTGAGAAAATTGTCATTTAGGTACTCCTGCTACTTATCAGTAAGCCTGGTAAGTGCTGCTATTTGCTTGCCAGTTCCAGTAAAGCCACACATAACGGATGGCGTATTATTTTTACGCGCGGGTCATACGTCTTTTGAAGCGTTGATCCTGTTGTCTAATGGGTGTCTTTACACATCGCTATTGACGTTTGAAGCAACCTATTCTAAGCCATTTCGCGTTTTTCGTCGAAAGGGTTCTTTGTTCATAGTGTATGATAAAGCCTTGCCAGGCATGGGTTTATCGTAGAAAAGTGCGAAAGTCACGTGCGTGGACGGTTTCGGTTCTCTGCCGGCCCATCATATCAATCTAAATCTCACAATCAAAGAAAATTACATACAGGATGAATTTTTCTTGACCCGACGGCAGGATGTTTTATAACACTATCAGTGCCTTAACGACTCAAATGGACGCCCGCGTCATGAAATTTCTGGAACCTGTTTCCCGCATCTTAAAGGGGGATTTGAAGGTGGAAAAGTTTTTTTTGACGTGGGAATCAAATGGACGCCCGCGTCATGAAATTTCTGGAACCTGTTTCCCGCATCTTAAAGTGGGATTCGAAGGTGGAAAGGTTCTTTTGACGTGGGACTCAAATGGACGCCCGCGTCATGAAATTTCTGGAACCTGTTTCCCGCATCTTAAAGGGGGATTCGAAAGGTGGAAAGTTCTTTTGACGTGGGACTCAAATGGTGTGTTTTCACCATTCAAAAAGGCCATCGAAAATCTGCCGAGAAAACTATCAGTACATAATACCGGGAAAGGAAGCATTTATATGCACAGGATGAATGATGATGCCCGTGTTAAAGGGCACTTTTGGAATGGGAAATCGCACTTTAAGACGTGGGAAAGGGGTTCTGGGATTATTTATGACGCGGGCGTTCATGTTTTGGGGCGTTTGTGTGTTCCAATGATCGGGTTCTGGCTGTTGTTGGGCCTGGCGGTTCCTGCAGCAGGCGATCTCAATAAAGGCCCTGTAGACCTGAAGGACGGGGGTCCCGCACCATCCAACCTTGAGTTTATTTCACTGGATGTGTCTTATCAAGGGGCCCAGGCGCAAGCTTCAGGCAATATCCTTCGGGTTTCTACCGGCCAGGTACAGCGGGTCTGGGCATTGACCGGGCAGGGATTGAGTACCACTGGTGTGACGGACCTGCGTGGTCAAGCCGCGTGGGGGGGGCAGCCAAAAAAACATAACGCTTGCGACTGGCAGTTCCCCGGGGTCACGGGGAATGGACGTCTGATCTCTCTGACGGCCAGGCCGTCCAATGACCAGGGGTTTACCTCTGACCACCTGGAGGTGGTGGCGACGTTTGCGTATGAGGCGGATAATCTTTTGGTGCAATATGTGATTTGGGCCTATCCCGGCTCTGAAGGGCTGCGGACCCAATGCCGGGCCCGGCTTATGCATGAGGCGTCTCCGGATTCCTCTGGAGATTCCGAGGGTGAAGGGGTCACCGATTCGCTGCCTG
>JAIPFO010000282.1 GCA_021736565.1 Phycisphaerae bacterium
CCTGCATGATGCAGTGTTTTCGGTATTTTTCAGAGGCTTCAACCAGCGCCCAGCAGTCTTCCAGCGACAGTGCAATATTGACCTCCGAGGCGGCATGTTTGCCGTTTTTCATCGCGGCCAGACAAATCGGGGTGTGCCATCGCCAGGGGGCCGCGTTATAGACCAGGTCCAGATCCTGCTCTTCGCACATGCGGACAAAATCCCTATCGCCTTTGGTATAAACCGCCGGTTCGGCCCCGCCTTTTTCCATGATATGTTTGCGAGCCCATTGGGCCTTTTCCGGGCGAATATCACATACCGCCACGACCTCTGCACCTTTAATATCCACCAGGTTTCGAACATGGCCGGAGCCCATATTGCCTATGCCGACAAAGCCTACTTTGATCACATCTTTGGGGGAACTACCGACGCCAATCATGCTTTTATGGCCAGTTAATGCGTTTTTCATGGCGGGTTTTAGCTGATGACCACAGCCCGAAACGGTCAGAGCCGCCATCGCGGACCCGAACCCAGCTAAAGTCCCTTTTTTCAAAAAACTACGTCGATCTAACGGATTATCCATCATAATTATACTCCAGAATGTAATAGTATGAACTGAATAGGTCTATGAACATCCACGGGGAACATTTTAGTCGATTCTGATCAAGTTGTACATCAACTTAAGTTGACTTTCGCACTTTTTATACGGTGATTCGCTGCCCAGAAGGGGCATTTTCGTACAAATTGAATAAAAAGTGACAACGAAATATCATTTGAAGTTAGAATAAATGGTTCAAAATGCGTTCTAACGGCCGTGCCTCAAAAACAAATGAACGATTCAACGATAAAAAGCACTAAAGGGTACTTTGAATATCGGCAAGTTACGCCAGGAGGTATAGTAAGTAACGGACAAATTCAACTGGAAACGTGTATGAACAACGATATCAGGTCAAGACCAGGGAAAGAGGCCTGCGTCATGATACCGATGACGCAGGCGTGAATGCTTTATGATGCCGGCATTATTTCATGGAGAATAGCGACTGGGTTTTGATAATCGTTTGCTGATCGGGGAAGGCATGATAGGTGTGCATGTGGAGTTCTTCCCAACGGGCCTCGTAATCAATGTAACTGAAAGGAATAAGGGGTCCCCTGGCCCATTGTGGGAAGGGGGTACAGATGCCACGTTTTTTCGTAAGCTTAAGGAGGTTTTTATGGGACGTTTCATACAGGTTGGCACTCATGTTCTCAACCTGAAAGTTCATCATGTAAATAAAATCATCGCCCCAACGACTCTGGTGAGTTTTTTCCTTTCGGAATGGAAACTCTTGCAGATGTCCCCGGATGGGCAGTAACTGCTCGGGCGAGCAGATGAGTTCTGTCATGCAATGTTTGGAGTGAAAGACACTAATGACATGGCTACAGCCGGTTAGCCAGATATTCACCTCGTAATCACCCTGAAAAAATTGTTGATTACGATAGATGTTGAACAACTCTGGATGTAAGGGTCGACTAAACAGGTTGAAACTGAGCACCTCGGTTGATTGTTGCGTTCTTGATGATTCCATAATATACCCCGGACACTTATAAATCCTACAACAGATCGCAGCAAAAGCCTGCTGACCGGCATTGTATTAGCCCATATTCGGGTATGTAAGTCTTTTGGATTTAAAGTCTTACATGCCCCGGGCTGAGGCTAAACACCCGGCCAAGAGTTTCACGTCTATGCGTCTATAGGATTAAGGTAATCGCAAACACTCCTTCCATTCTATCACGTTAACTTATTTTTGATTCTGTCTCCCGCGTTACCCTTCGAAAATAACACGAAAAACAGGGGTGAGACACCAGGTTTAACACATCAAAAAAACATAGGACTCTGGCGTCTATTCTGCTTTATCCTGCCTCATTTATTATAACCAACCGGAGGCTCCAGACAAGGTAAAATGTTGTTTTCAGTACTGATAAATAAAATATTTTATTATCGGGCGTTACCCTTGCCTGTGAGTTTTTCGTAGCTTTCAGCGATAAAGAAGCATAACTTCTTTTGCAGTCGTGGTTTATTGATAGCCGTATTTTTCAGCATCCCAAAAATGAAACATTTATTTTTATTAAAAAATATATTTTTATTAAAGTTTTTTAAGGCCAAAGTATTGGTCTTTTAAAAGAGATGGCCGATGGGAAGATTTTTAGAAACGATTTTTGACGTCCGCGTCAAAATAGTTTTCAGTTTTGAATATATGGTTCTGCCACCGCGACCATAAAAAAAGGGCAACCACAACGTGATTGCCCGAGAGTTCGTTTCATATTTAATTGTCGCTGGCGTGCAAACTACCTGGTGGGAAGAATAAAAATTTCAACCCGTCTATTTTTGGCATTTCCTTTATTGGGCACATTCGGTTCGATGGGGCTGAACTCGCCCTTGCCCTCAATGGTAATATGGGATTCCAGGTTACCACCACTGGCGAGTATGCGCTCAACCGCGATAGCCCGGTGGGCGGAAAGATGCCAGTTGGTTGGATGCTTGGCGATGGAGTATTTGATAGGCTGATCATCGGTATGCCCAACGACCTTAATATCAAATCCCTCGGCAATAGCGGAATTTAAGATGCCGCTAAGTAAGTTAATCTGCTCCTGGGCGTCAGGCTGAACAACATCCGAGCCGCTCTTGAAGACCAGGTCGCTTTTAAATCGCACAACCCCATTTTCAGCGTCATAAGTCACCATATCGGAGCCACTTTTCTGGGCCCATTCTGCAAGGGCATTACTCAGTGCGATCGGCAGAGCGGGTTTGCCAACCTGTTCTGAGAGCTGCTTGATCAGGTCCTGCTTACCCAGAAGTGAATTCTGCAGTGCGGTGTTTGCCTCCCGGGCGGCATTGAGCATCGCCATGACACTATCATATTTGCTCTGGCAGGCCTTGGTTTGATCGGCCCAGCTGGCCTGCTGGTCCATCAGTTGGCTCAATTTTTCCTGAACGGTGAGATTCTGGTTTTTACACCGGTCGTATATCGCCTTAGAAACACACCCATTGGTCACGACTAATAATAAAGCTAAAGCCCCTGAGATACATGTAATTCGTCTAACGTTCATTGAATAGTACTCCTTTCGCAAGACGGGTCATCGACAAAACATACCCATCCGGGCACATTCTTTTTAATCGCTCGCACTGTAAAGTTATCATTTTAAAGAGTGACATCCCGGCCAAACGGCACACGCCAGGCCGGGTAAGGGAAAACTCAATCGCGATCAGTATAATTGAGGGTTACGGCAAAAGTCAATAGAACAAGAAAGAACATTGATTAAAATTCAGCATCAACGCACCACCCTACTTTTAACGCCGGGGGCATCCATAACGGCACTCACGCAGTATTCGTAACATAAATGGCTATCGAGTGCCACAGAAAAAAATAACATTCAAATTAAAAAATCGTTCCTGTCTTTCAAATCAGCCTTTATGGTGCCCTAAAACGGGGCGTCATAAAGGGTATGAGGCCGGGATCTTATTTGAGGCCACCGAGTCAGCTGAAGGACGCCGCCGGGCTTCGTGTGTTATTATTTCTTTACCTTTTTTTGTTTTTTAGGCTTGGGCGTTTTGACTTTCGCTGCTTTTTTAGCCTTCTGTGCCTTCGGCTTAGCAGGCTTTCCTGCATTATTGGCCATTGTAGTGCCGACAATAACGACCAGGATGGCCAGAACGATGGCGCCGCCGGTGACATAGAGGATATTCGCACCAATTGTATTTAAAATTTCGGGTTGCACACCATTTATTCCTGCAATGGTGACAAAGGCCAGGTAGATGAGCATTAAAAACGGAATAATCAGCATGGCACCAAAAGCGCCACTGGTCGGGTCATACATTTGCATCGCCCGAACCATTTCGATTTTTCCCGGAGAGGCACTATCCTGCTCCGGCATGGGGGCCATCTCAGGCGGGGAAGTTTCAGCGGACGTATCGGCCTGGACTTCCAGGCGGGACTGGGGTTGGGATTCTTCACGGCCACCATCATCGGCGGTCGGATAAATTTCTTCCAGGAGCTCAGCACCCAGGCTGGTATCATCCGCTTCACGTGAAAGGTCAAGCAATCCACTACCGCTGGCACCGCTATCCAGTGAGATCTGGTCGGCAAAGTCAGGGGCCACCTGCGTTTGGGCCATCAGGGCGGAATTTGACAATTCGTCCATCCCCGCCGAATCATCCATAACGTTGATCCCATGCGAGGTGACGACGGTATCGTCCTTATTGGCGGCGGTCTCATTGGTTTCATCGAGACTGATCTGATCGGATGTATCGCTGGGAGCCAGGCCGATAAGGCTTCCGGTGTCGGCAGGGGTCAGGTCAAACTGACTGGCGGAGGCCGAAGAATCCCCTTCCTCAATGCTGTCCAATGGCGACCCGGTATCAATGGGCGACAAACCAATTTGACTGGAAGTTTCGGTAGGGGCCAGTCCAATTTCATCAGAGGTGTCATCAAGAGACAGAACCATGTCATCAGAACCTGGCGTCATATCCCCTAAATCGTTGATATCGAGGTTGTCAACTTCATCAATTTTGAACATGACCTTGGCGCCATCGCGAAATTCACGAAGTAGTCCGTCCTGGACCATCTTTTTAATCTCGTCAGCGGATCGTCCAAGTTTCTTTTGAACTTCTTCAGTGCTATAGAACATCTTTGCCATGGGGGCAGGCCTCCCTGCTGAGGTTTCTGGAATATTAATTTGACGTAGGAATCATATTTATCCAGCTCAAGCGAATATGGATGATTACGTTAAAAGTCAATATTTACAAGTAAAAACGTTTATTTGAGTGTTACGTCAAAAGTCAATATTGACGCGTGAAAACGCCGATCACAAAACAGGATCAACGCTTCAAAATACTTATGACGCTGGCGTCAACGATTAAAGGCAGGGGTCTTAGAGCCCCGGTTGTGTTTCGATGGGGCTCGTGCCGATTTCTTCAACGGCCGCCGGTGCCGAATCGGTCGAGCTGCCTTTGGAAAGCAGTTCTTTTACCGTCGCCGGTCGCGGCTCGCCGGTATTGTAATCTTCCAGAAGGACATCATACTTAAAACTACGTGCCGCCAGAAGCGAAAAATGCTGGTGGGCGGGCAAATGGGGT
>JAIPFO010000283.1 GCA_021736565.1 Phycisphaerae bacterium
ACCTTATTCGGCATATCCAACTGTGCGTTCGCCAGGCCGGTGAGTATTCGAGTGAGGCTTTAAATGTTAAAAAGGACGGCAGCCTCTTCGATGCCGAAATTACCGGAACATCCTTCAATTATGGTGAATCAGCGCACTTATTAGTAACGGTTCGGGATATTTCTGAGCGAAAATGGGCTGAAGAGGAACTCAAACTGACTAACCAGCAATTGCGAGTCAGTGAACAGGCCCTTCGCGAAAGAGAAGCCCGTTTACGAGCGATTTTTCAAGGTTCGGCCATTGGAATTGTCCTTTCAGACCTTAGCGGCCGGCCTATCGAAAGCAACCAGGCGTTTCAACACATGCTGGGCTATTCCACGATGACCTTGCGACAGATGACCTTTACACAATATATTCACCCGGACGATCGGCAAGCGAGCCTGGATATTTTCCAGGACCTTGTCCAGGGCAAATGCGACCATTACAAAATCGAACAGCGATATATTCGGAAAGACCAGAGCATCAATTGGGTGAGAATGACCGCCTCCCTGATCAGAAATGAATCCGGCACACCCGATTACGTCATCAAGATCATTGAAGATATCAGCCAACGTAAAGCCACGGAAGAATCATACCGTCAGAGTGAAACAAAATATAAGTATTTATTTGAGAATCTGCTCGATGCCTTTGCATATCATCGTATCATTTACGATTCAGAGAATACCCCCGTGGACTACGTTTTTCTGGAGGTCAACAACGCTTTTGAACAGATCACCGGATTGAAACGGTTGGATATCATCGGGAAAAAGGTCTCCGAGATACTGCCGGATATCAAAAAAAGAATCTTCAACTGGATAGAAGCATTTGAAAAAGTCGAGGCCAGTGGGAGCGCCATTAAGTTTGAGAAATACTCTGAACCCTTGAATCGATGGTTCCTGGTATCGGCTTATAGCCCTGAAAAAGGCTATTTCGTAACAATTATCGAAGACATTACCGACCGGCGGCTTATTGAAGAAGAAATCAGATCCTTCGCAACGGAGCTGGAATGTAGTAATCGTCAGTTGGAGCTTTTTGCCCATACCGTCTCCTCAGATTTCCAGGAACACCTCAGGAGCGTTTCACATGGCGCCACATCGCTGGCACAGCAATATGCCGGGAAACTGGACCCCAAAGCCAATGAGCTGATTCAATGTATGACTCAGAAAACTGAACGAATGGAAATTATGCTGGCGGATCTTCTTTTGTACTCCAAGCTGGCCTGTCGTGGAAATCCATTTGAATCCATTGACCTGAATGATCTGGTCCTGTGTATCATAAAAGACCTCGACGAGACGATTAAAAAAACCCATTCGACGATTATCACTGAGCCCCTGCCAACCATACAGGGTGATCGAAACCAGATCGGGCAGATGTTTGAAAAAATCATAGATAACGCGATAAAATTCCGGAGTAATGAACCTCTTAAAATCACCATCGAATCGAAAGAAAACACGTCAAACTGGGAAATAATCATCACCGATAATGGCATTGGCATTGACCCGGACCAGCATGAGCGGATATTTGATATCTTTTACTGCCTGCATTCTCAGAATGTGTATCCGGGGACCGGCATGGGACTCCCGGTCAGTAAGAAAATCGTCGAACGCCACGGCGGGAAAATCTGGCTGGACTCGCAGGTGGGCCAGGGCAGTAAGTTTTATCTAAGCCTGCCAAAACCCACCCTGCATTCACTTTAGGGCCCGGCGGTGACGTGTAATGTTGCCAGGGCCTGTTCCGGATAAAAAACAGGGACGGGAGATGGCCCTGGCGTCAATGCCCCCCCAGAGTCGTGCCTGTGTGGCCAGAAATTGCCGTCTTGAACCCTGCTGGTCAGTGATGGCCCCTATATTTTTCGTGCATTGGCGGTTCCATTCACATCATTCCCCCGGATATCGCAATCCCCATTGCTGACGAATGGTGTCCATGGTTTGCATGATGGCGATGGATTCGTCCAGGGGCATGATGTCGCTTTGGATTTTCCCGGCATGCAGGCAATCGCAGACATGCTGAATTTCGTAGTTAAATCCGTGGCCCTGGTAGTCGCAGTCCAGGAGAATCGGTTGGTCATCGCCCAGGGTTACGATCAGTTTTTTTGTGTGGTGCATGGGTGGGCGTATCTTGATCGTTCCTTTTTCTCCGGCCAGGACGCCCTGGTTACAGTTTTGAGCAATGACGCTGGTGTGGAGCGATGCGGTTTCACCCCGATCATACAAAAAGGAGAGGCTGTCGTTAATATCGACCCCGGTCGGGCCCATTTGGGCCACCGCCTGGATCTCCTGCGGCTGTTTACCAAATAGCATCGAAGCGATAGAGACCGGGTAAATACCGAGGTCCAGCAGGGCTCCGCCGCCAAGGGCCAGGTTGAAAATTCGATGGGACGGGCCTGTATTGAATTTTACGCCGAAACACGCTGAAAAACTCAGGGGAGGACCGATGAGTTTTTCCTTCAGGAGGGCCCTGAGTTTTATCATGGAAGGCAGAAAACGGGTCCACATGCCTTCCATGAGGAAAAGGCCTTTATTCTTTGCAAGTATGGCCAGTCTGCTCGCCTGGGCGGCGTTAAGCGTGATGGGTTTTTCGCAAAGAACCGCTTTGCCATTTTCCAGGCATAATTTTACATTGTCGTAATGTGCACTGTGCGGACTTGCGACATAAAAGATGGTCACCCGCGGGTCCTGGACCGCCTGGGCATAACTGCCATATGCCTGCTGAGCCTTATGTCTGGCCGCAAAGTCATCGGCTTTGCCCTGTGAGCGGGAGGCGACCGCCGCCAATTGGCAACCTGGAACTGAATGCAATTCCCGGGCAAATTTTTCGGCGATTCCGCCACAGCCAAGAATTCCCCATTTTACCAATTTCGGCATAAATACCCTCCTGCTGACGTTCGCACTTTTTAGTGGCCTGTTTACATAATAATGTGGTATTGTGCCATGAAACCCGGTCTCTGTAAATTAAATTTAAAAAACAAGATTTTAATATTTAAAATCGGGCTTGATTTTAGGGATTATACTCGGTAGAATGATAAGAGAAACCACTGAGCGTGACCGATGTAACGGCATTCAATATAAACACTTAGGTGTTTTTATTGCTCTTTTTATAAACCGTCATTTTATACGACACATACGAATTAAATCATTAAACCGCTTTTGTACAAATAAGGAGCTTATCCATGAGCGAAGCATTTTCAGGAATCAGTAAGATAAACTATGAAGGCCCTACGTCGAAAAACCCCCTGGCGTTTAAACATTATAACGCGACCGAAGTTATTGATGGTAAGACGATGGAAGATCACTTGCGTTTTTCAGTGGCTTACTGGCATACATTTCGTAATGGCGGCGCGGACCAGTTCGGCTCCGCAACGCGACTAATGCCCTGGGATGACGGGACCGAATCGGTCGCCAACGCGATCAATCGCGCCCGGGTGGCATTTGAATTTTTTGAAAAACTGGGTGTCAAGTATTATTGCTTCCACGACCGCGATGTGGCACCTGAAGGGGCGACGCTGGCCGAGTCGAATGCCAATCTGGACGCGGTGGTGAAGGTGCTCAAGGAAGAACAGGAACGGACCGGCGTAAAATTGCTTTGGGGAACCGCCTGCCTGTTCGCCAATCCACGGTTTATGCACGGAGCGGCAACCAGTTGCAATGCCGATGTGTTCGCCTTTGGCGGTGCCCAGGTGGCCAAGGCCATGGAAGTGACTAATGAGCTGGGCGGCGAAGGCTATGTGTTCTGGGGCGGTCGGGAAGGGTACAAGACGCTGCTGAACACCGATATGGGACGCGAACTGGACCACCTGGCAAAGTTTTTGCACATGGCAGTCGATTACAAGAAACAGATCGGCTTTGAAGGTCAGTTTTACATTGAACCCAAGCCCAAGGAACCCACCAAACACCAGTATGATTCCGATGCGGCGGCCTGCTATGCCTTCTTACAGAAATACGGCCTGGCTGACGATCTGAAGCTGAATATCGAGGCCAATCATGCCACCCTGCCGGGGCACACCTTCGCTCATGAACTGGAATTCAGTGCCGCCAACGGGCTGCTCGGTTCCATCGATGCCAACCGGGGCGATCTGCTGCTGGGTTGGGATACCGATCAGTTCCCTACGGATCTGTATGATTGCGTATATGCCATGTTGACGGTATTGAACATGGGAGGTTTTACAACCGGTGGTCTGAACTTTGACTCCCATGTCGCCCGCGAAAGCTTTGAGCCGGTTGACCTGTTTTACGCTCACATCGGTGGGATGGACGCGTTTGCCCGCGGCCTGAAAATTGCCTCGGCGATTAAAAACGATGGCATACTGAGTGATTTTATCGCCAAACGCTACAGCAGCTGGGATAGCGGTATCGGGGCGGATATCGAAGCCGGTAAGGTTGGCTTAAAAGAACTGAGCACCTACATGCTCGATAAAGGTGAAGCAACACCAAACGATTCCGGTCGGGTAGAAATGCTCGAAAATATGATCAACGACTACATCTAACCGTGTAAGTCGTACCATTATTATATTATCTAAACTACTTGTACATGCCCTATCTGGCATGTACAATTAGTTTTTTTTTATAAAAAGCGGTCAAAAATCTCTATTGTATCCATATTATTAATGACGGTAGGGGGGTCAAACAAATTGTAAATCGGTGACAGCCCCAACAAGCCCGGCATCGTGGCCTTGTTTTAGAAACTCGGCGACCGCCTTACGGCCAAGCGGGCCATAATCGACCGTCCAGTCATTCACATAGAGGCCAACAAACCGGTCCGCCAGGTCCAGATCAAGCCCACGGCCAAACTCTAAAGCGTATTTAACCGCCTCCGGGCGATGTTCCAGGCCGTATTCGATGCTGGCTTTTAATATCGCACTAACCTCTTTCATCATTGTCATCCCCATATCCCGTCGGATAACGTTGCAGCCCAGCGGTAAAGGCAAGTGGTTGCGTTCATGCCACCATTGTCCCAGGTCCAGGATGCAGTGCAACCCCGCCTGTTGATAGGTCAACTGCCCTTCATGAATGATCAGCCCGGCATCGACCTTGCCCAGAC
>JAIPFO010000284.1 GCA_021736565.1 Phycisphaerae bacterium
TCCTCAGCCAGGCGAAAAATGACCTGTCGCTTTGGCGAGACCGCATTGCTGTGATGGACCGGTTAAGTGGTTATCACAATTATGTTTCGATGGTCGAATATCTCAGTCGCCATTGCCCCAATCTGGTCTACCTGGAGGAATTAAAAGCCGGCCCATCGAAAGAGGAAGGCTCCCCGGAGATGGCGATGCCATTTATTCCCCCGGCGGCGTCGATGTTCACGCTCAATACGGCCGCACAAGGTCCGCTGTCCCAGCAGGGAGTTCCTGTGCCACCGAAGGTGTCGGCGGCAGAAAGCCGTATGGATATTATCTATCTCAAAGGCCATGCTGCCGATTATGAGGCTTTGGGGGACCTGATTCGTGTCATGAAGTCCGCGGTTTACTTTACGAACGTTCAGCTCCAGCGTTCCTGGCGTCCGATGAATCTCGGGGTGGATACCATTGCGTTTGAAATCAAAGGAAATATAGTTCCCGGTCGTCCGGGTGATGGAATCGATTATGCAAATAAGCAGCAAACCAAGAATTTTTGATGTTGATCTTTACGGCCTGGCCGCCATTGTTATTTTGTGTGGCGTTTTTTACCTTGGCGTGATCCAATCACTGGAGGGTCGGTGTGTCCAACAGGAACACGCCTGCCAGGTCAATCTCCAGGAGGCCCAAAGCTCCCGAGAGAAGCTGGCCCAATTGCAAAGCATGAAACAGCAGCGTCAGAGCCTTATGTCGCAGCTCAGTCATACCCGTGATGTTCTTCAGGATAACGCCGGAACGGCTGAGCTGGTGCGTCAGCTGGGGCGTCTGGCGGCGGCCTGTCATATACGCCTGGTGGAAATAGTACCCGGTAATGCCATCGTCGGTCCTCACTGTGAGCGACGGGGCATCGAGTTGAAACTAAACGGAACATTTGGGCAATTACAACTCCTGGTCAGTGCCTTGGCCGATAAGCTGGAATTCGCGCGTCTGAGCAATCTGCAGGTGGTCCGGGAAATGACTTCCCAATCGCAAGATAAATTCAATGCATCCGAATGCGACATCATCATCAACCTTGACGTTTTTTCACCACGATAAGACGATGGACCTGGGGATACTAACAATGTCTAAATCACGAATAATTTGCAGTGTGGTCTTAGTGCTGGCCTTTATTGTCCTGTTTCTGGACACTTCCGATGATAGCGATATGAGTGCGATCGATTTTTCATCGGTGACCTCACCGGGCGGCGCGTCCCTGGCCTCTCAAGAGGGGGCGGCTGTATTGGCCATTCCGTCTTCATTGAGACCCACCCCTCGGACCCCGGCGATCGGAAAGTCTACCGTCTCACCGGATACGATCGAGCCGGCCGGCACCCGGAAGGGTGATATCTTTACCGCTTCCCGGTCATTTGTCCATACGGTAGCCCTTCAGGCCAGTCCGGAGGTTGAGCCGGAAAAAAGTCCTGTCCAGGCGTCGAGGGTGTCCATGACCTTTCGATTGTCGGCCATACTGGTTGGTCAGGCCACTCGTATAGCCATGATCAATAATCAGCCCATGACTCCCGGTGGTACTATCGGACCTTTTACGCTGGTGGAAGTAAAAACGGCCTCGGCACTCTTAAGCTATGAACACCGCCACTATGAATTAGAGATCAATGAGCCCAGGACGATTGAGCTTCTCCCGGAGGTTCATGAGCAATAGTATGGTCTGGACGTCCGATAGCCGCCTGAGTGCGATGTTAATATTAACGAAAAAACAGCTTCTGAGGTCTGGTAATCATTAAATCATAAAACATCAACATATCGAGTTGCGTGTAATTATAATTTTTGAAAAATGTAATAAAGTTGACGTGGGAATCGTACGAAAAATATATTGGTGACAATGTTAAAAGCCTGTGTTGGGCTTTTTAGAATACATGAGAGACGTCACAGGCAAGAAGAGGAATGCAAGGAGAAATTCTTATGCCGCAACTGAAAAAGAATCATGCGTTTAGTTTAGTTGAGTTAGTTATTGTTATCGTGATTTTGGGCATTATTGCCGCTATCGCGATACCCCGGATCAGCTCGGGGAGTAAAAACGCCGGCGAGTCCGCTTTGAAGGCGAATCTGGCCACGATGCGTAATGGGGTCGCCTGGTATTATGCCGAGCATTTTAATACATGGCCGGGTGCTAAGAAAGACGATGGTACCGGCGTGGCGGCCAATGATGCTGTGACATTTGCCAAGCAACTGTCACTTTATAGTGACGCTACCGGAAAGGTCTCGACCGATAAAGATGCGGCATTTCCTTACGGTCCCTATGTTCGGGGCGGTATCCCGGGGGTGACGTTGGGCGTCAGTGCGGGTAAGAACGACATTGTTGTGAAAACCGATGCATCACCGCTAGCTGCCGATGACAGCTCTGCCTGGATGTACAATGTGACCACTGGCGAGCTTATTATGAATTCCACAGCCGTGGGTAACGACGGCAAGGCGTATAGCACATACTAGGTGTTATCCGTCGAGTTGCGTGGTCCCTCTTGATGATGTCATTCCAGTTGTCATACTCATTGGGTCTCCTTTTGTCTGGTCAGGTGGAATGTAAGGTTTTACATTGCAGAGGCCTGGCTCTTGGCGAAACGAGGGGGGATTTGGGATGGGGCTCTCTTTAGTTTATATAGGTCTCGAACCGGTCATTGTTCCGTTTTGAGACCTTTTTTTTATGAAGAGGTCTTCTGGCGTGAGCGTCAAAGTCTTTTTTAAATATGTTTTATCATGGTAATAAATGCATCAAAACGTGGCCTTATGCCCTTTTCTGACCAACGGGCCTTTTCGCTGGTGGAGCTGATGGTCTCCATTGCCCTGATCGGGGTGATCGCCCTGGCGGTTAGTTTTTCAACGGGCAACAGTCATCAGCGGGCAGGTGAGATGAAGGTTCAGCTGGCCACGTTGCAGAATAGTGATATAATTCTTGACAATATGGTGCAGGACATGAAATGGGCCACGGAGATGCGTTTCTTTTTGGTCAATACCATGCCGATGCCGATTGGCCTTACGTATCGTTTCGTGTTCATATCGCCTGACCCCGCCGGTTCGGACAATAGCACGACCGTCGAATATTACTGGAATGCACAAAAAGATCTATTTCGGTCCGTCGATGGCAGCGAGCCGGTCCTGTTGCAAACGGATGTTCGTCTGGATTATTTTGCCATGTCTGGTGATATTATTACTTTGGACGGCACCGACCGCCTTGACGGTGTTCATGTTGTTTATGAAGTGCCCTCAAATAATACCTCATTCGGGGAATATGTCAGCCTGGTCAACACCCCGGTATTTAATTAACTCTCGCGTTAAAAAAACGTATTTTAGAACGGTTATGCGAATGCGTACATTCGTACTCTTTTATTGCAAGCGTGAAGGATGCCAATGTCATGATGAGATTCCCAAAAACGAAAAATCATTTCACGGGCTTTACGTATATTGAATTGATCGTTGTTATCAGCATTATTGGCATACTTTCGGCCATTGCGACGTTGTCCTTCACCAGTATATTTACCTCAACCCGGCTGCAATATGCCGCCGATCGTTTAATGAGCGATCTTTACCTGGTCCGTGACCAGGCGCGTCGTGAGCAAACGGCCTGTACGCTTAACTTTGATGTTGAACATTTAGTCTATACCGCCAGTGATGTTAAAGATCCTTCTGGTGTCAAACCGATCGAGGTTCATTTGGATGATGTCGATTTTCAGATCACTCAACTCGTATTTAACCGACCTGGCCCGACGGACGTATCCTTTGACGCTCAGGGCCGGGCAAATATCAGGAGCATCATTAGTCTTTACAGTGGCGATCGTTATGTGAGTGTCCAAGTTTCTATCGGGGGTGAAATTGAACAGGTCCAGTGACAAACCGATCATGAAATCCTATCGCTCTTGTCGGGGTTTTTCATACATCGAAATCCTTATCGCGGCAGTGGTGCTCAGTGTTCTGACCGTTTCGGCCTTTCGATTGTTTGGGAATCTGGGTGAAAGTTCGCGAGCTCTTATTGATACGGACGGTGCGATGAAACTGGCTTTGGATATGGTCACCGAGATGAAAGGTCTGCGTTATGCCGATCCAGTAAGCGGGGGTGACCTGGGACCTGAAGCGGATGAGCTTACAGGGACTCGCGGTCATTATGACGATATTGACGATTATAACGGCTGGACCGATTCGCCGGCCCAACGGAAAGACGGCACTCCGTATGGTCTGCCCACTCTCACGCGATCCGTCCAGGTTGTCTATGTGGCCTCGAATGATTTTAAGCGTCAGATTGGTTCAGACGATGGGTTCAAAAAAGTAACGATCATTGTCTCGGATAATACGCATCGCGCCCTGGCAAAACAGGTGTACATCTTTCCTGATTCCCCCAGTCCCATCGCTCAATAATCACGACGTGTTGAGCAGTTGACAGACGCCGTATCGCCCCTTGGCCACTCCGGGTTGCATCGTCTCATCAGGCCGGGAGGCATGTCTTTGGCAATGGAAAGATGTGGCGGTTTCTCAAGGCCGCCAGGTCCCGTCGCGATCTTTCGTTCTGTTCTTACGGGATCACCTTTCGCCAGCTTCCCCGGACCGGGGCCAGGAAAAAGTTGCGAAATTGCATTGGCGGTATGTTTAAAATATTTGCGTCATATTCTAAAGTTGCATCATCTTTGAGTGTGATTTCATTCATGGAAATCACACTGCCCTTGATATAGCTGTATCCTTCGAAATCCAGATCCGTCAGGCTGAAGATCAGGCCCTTGATCATATTGGGGTAATGGGTCCATTTCGTACCATAACCGGCTTCACCGGGCAGGCTCAAGTCTCTGTTAATAATGCTTTCATAGAGATCTTGATTTGTCCGGACGAATAGTTTGCCCGTGGTCCCGTCAATGACCAGGGCGGGGTAATCCTCTCGGGCGGGTTTCCAGTAGACGCTGGTTTCGATAATAATATCTTGCCCGCCACTATTGATGACCAGTGTCCCCTTAATGCGGCAGTTTCGGATGACAACAGAGCCACTTCTGGCGTCCATGTAATATAATCCGTTCGGATTCGCTGGGCCATATGGATTAAATTC
>JAIPFO010000285.1 GCA_021736565.1 Phycisphaerae bacterium
GTGGTTCCACCAAATATCTTTGTCGATTAAATATCCTCATCAAAACGTCTGCTGCTCCGTTCGCGAAATGATCTCAACTTGCAAGCCACGGCCCAGGTCAACAAAATGATCGCTATACCCCGCCACCCGCACGATCAGGTCGCGATTGAGCTCCGGCTTCTCCTGGGCGATCTTGAGCGTCTTGGCATCGATGACGTTGAACTGAACATGGTGCCCGTCCATCTTAAAATAGGCCCGGGTCAGATGCGCCAGGTTATGGATACAGTCACCAGCGAGCATATTGGGGTTGAACTTCAAGTTCAAAAGTGTACCGCCGGTACGGGCATGGTCCAATCGGGCGGCGGATTTTACAACGCTTGTCGGCCCTTGGCTGTCGGCGTCCTGGCTGGGTGAAATACCATCGGATAACGGCAGTCCCGCCCGGCGGCCATTCGGCAGCGCACCGGTCACCTCTCCGAAATAAATATGCACCGTTGTCGGCAGAAGATTCACCCGGTAATACCCGCCCTTGGTATTCGGCCGTCCGTCAATCACATCGAAATACGCCTCAAAAAGGTCCTCCGCTAGTGTATCGGCATAATCATCATCGTTGCCATATTTCGGCGTACGGTTGAGCAGTATCTGTTGCAAGCGTTCATGCCCCTTGAAATTCGCATCCATCGCCTCGAGCATCTGGGCCATGCTCACCGTTTTCTTCTCGAAAACATGACACTTCATCGCCGTGATCGCATCGGCCAGTGTCCCAAGACCCACTCCGGGGATGTAGGTGGTGTTATATCGCGGCCCGCCGTTATGATAGTCCAGGCCACGCGCAATACAATCATCCATAAGAATCGACATGAACGGCGAGGGCATATCCTTGGCGAATAGTCGTTCGATCACACTGTTGCCTTCGATCTTCATATCGACAAAATATTTCAATTGCCGACGGTATGCATCCATCAGATCCTCAAACGTTTCAAACGTACGCGGGTCACCCGTTTGTATGCCGATCCGCTCGCCCGATTCCGGGTCAATACCGTCATGGCAGGTGATCTCAAATATCTTCGGCCAGTTAATGTATCCGGTCAGCGTGCAGCTCTCCTTGCCAAACGCACTGATCGTCACACACCCGCTCGGCCCGCCGGCCCGCCCGTCTTTTATGCTCTTACCATCATGCAGCATCTCCTGCATGATCACATCGGTATTGAATAGCGACGGCTGACCAAAACCCTTTCGTACCACCTTACATGCGCGGTTGAGGAACCGGTCAGGGTTTTTCTTGCTCAACTGGATGCAGGCACTCGGCTGAGTCATCTGCATCTCCTCAACAACGTCCAGGATCATATACGACAGGTCATTCACAGCATCGCTGCCATTATGCGGTAGAATACCGCCGACATTGATCAACGCAAAATCGGTATAGGTCCCGCTGGCCTCCTCGGTTATACCCACCTTCGGCGGGGCCGGCTGATTATTAAACTTTATCCAGAAGCAGTGCAATAGCTCAATGGCCCGCTCCTGGTCAAGCGTCCCATTTTCAATGTCACGCTTATAAAACGGGTACAAATTGACATCAAGCCGCCCGGGGTTAAACGAATCCCACGTGTTCAGCTCGGTCGTTACGCCCTGGTGAACAAACCAGTACATCTGCAACGCTTCATGAAATGTCCGGGGCGCATGGGCCGGAACACGGTCGCAAATCGCCGCAATTTCTTCCAACTCCGCCTTGCGCCCGGCATCACTTTCATCCGCCGCCAACTCACGAGCCTTCTCAGCGTGACGCCCGGCAAACGTGATCAACGCATCCGCACAAATTCCAATCGCTTCAAGTTCAATAGCCTTATCCTTTGCCTTCGGATCGTTATCAAAATCCAGCGTCTTTCGACTCGCCGCGATCGCCTCCTTAAAATCAAGCATGCCGCGATAATAAATTTTATCATCCATGATCGCGTGCCCCGGCGCACGCTGTTCCATAAATTCTGTATAGACACCCGCATTGTGGGCCTTATGCCATTGGGGTGTCATCACGCCAAACACCTTCTCACGCATCGTCTTACCCGACCAGAAGGGAATGATCTTTTCCTCATAAACCTTCATCACCTCAGCAGCGACCTTATACTGTGTTTTCGGCCGACTATCCATGATCCGAAAATCTTCCAGGCCATGGCAGCATAACTCCGGATAGGTTGGCGTCGCCCTGGGGGCCGGTCCACGCTCACCGACGATCAACTCACCCTCGGTAATACATACCGTCTTGTTGGCCATAAGATATTCAAACGATTTTGCCCGGCAGATGGGAATGGGCACCTGCGACGGGATATCCGTCTGGTAAAAATCCGTTATAAGCTCAGCCCGCTCCGACGAAATATAGGGCTGAGTTTCAACACTAATTTTCCGTAAGTTCTCTATACGTCTGGTTTTACCCATCAATTTTCACCTCAAAGCCAAATTTTTTCAGTTTCCCCCTAATCGCCCGCATCGATTCATCTGTGGGCGGCTCGGAATGCATAATGTCATAATTTCCTGTCAGTCGATCAGATTTTTCCCGACCGCCACTATTGTAAGGTAAAATATCAATACGCCTGACCACATCGAGTGATGCGATATAACGGCCAGAAGCGTCAATATTTATATCATCATCATTGAACCCAGGCGTAATCGGGATTCGAATAATGATCTCATTACCCGCCAGGGCCAGATGTTTGATATTTGCTAGAATTCTCTCATTTCCTATGCCGGTGAAGCGTTTGTGAACATTGCTGTCCATATGCTTCAAGTCGCATAAAAAAAGGTCAGCATTCTCACTTATTCTCTGGATTATAGCCTCATCCGTATGGCAAGTGGTATCCACCGCCGTTTTAATTTCATTTTTTTTACATGCAACCAGCAAAGCATCCAGGAATTCATGCTGCATGAGTACCTCGCCGCCCGAAAAAGTCGCCCCGCCGTTGGATTGATCGAAAAATATCCGATCCTTTTCTATCTCCGCCATGACCTCATCAACCGTCATCTCCCGGCCAATCACCTCCCGTGCCCCTGTCCGGCAGGCCGCTTGGCAATCCCCACAAAGCACACAGTTCTGCATATCGGTGACCGGATAGCTATTTTTCATGCTGATCGCCCCATGACCGCACGCCTCAATACAATCGCCACACCCGATGCACCGCTGGCTACGCAGGCCGATTTCTCGGGAATGACGCCAGCTTTCCGGATTGTGACACCACTGACAGTGAAGCGGACACCCCTTAAAAAAAACGGTCGTCCGTATCCCAGGCCCGTCATGGATCGCATACTTCTTTATATCAAAAATCAGCCCTTTGAGCTCATGATTGCCCTTTTTAACGGAATTGTCGGCAGCAGTGAGTTTTGTCTTATCGCTATCAGATATCATCAAAATCAACTATCTCAAGAGTAAAAAACACGTCCAGAAGGACAAATAATAAATTATTACGCACATTTCTACTTAATAGTATACCATTTAATAGCCTCAAAATGAAGAAAATAATCCTCCACGGCAGTAGCGTCCGATAACCTTTTCAACCGTCCAAAAAAAATTCTCTGCAAGCTATCCATTGGGCGAAGGGCTCTTAAAAGTGATGTCCCCATCAAAAGTCAGAGAAAATTACCCACCTCCTGGGGCAGGTCTTTTTGACGAGTTCTGACAAACCCGTTGAAGAAGTTGTTACTTAAAGTCTAAAATACAAAATGCCGATGGGCAAATAATTATTTGAGACAGTTCGATTTTTTTGACTTTTGGAGGGGCCTAGTGGTAGGATAGCCCCGATATATAGCATAGTGATACCCAGCCGCATACTGTTATGTTGCTTGAAAAAAATGCGTAAAGTTTTAATGAAAAAGAACTTACGTTTAATTCCAGGGCGAAATTAACCAGGCGGGAACATAACGAATTTAACGATTAAGCAGGTGGAACCGAAAAAAATGGCCATTGAAATTGAAGCCAAAGTAAAAGTTGAGCAATTAGAAGAATACGAAAACCGTCTCAAGACGCTCAACGCCCAATGGCGAGAAACAGTACACATGCAGGATATTTACCTCGACCGCCCCGACCGCAGTTTACTGGCGGCTGATACCGGCCTGCGTATTCGCGAAGAAACCACTCCCGACCGTCATGACATCTCAATATGCTACAAAGGCCCACGGCAGGGGGGTAAATACAAACGTAGAACAGAACTTGAACTGGGAGTGACCCGTCTCGAAAATGCCCGGCAGCTTCTGGCGAACCTGGGCTTTCAGGAAATGCTCTCCGTCACCAAAACCCGCCAAATCTGGCTCATCGACCAGGCCATGATCTGCCTGGACACGGTCAAACACCTCGGCACCTTCATAGAGATCGAAGGACCCGATGAAGCGACGATCGAAACCATCGCCACCCAGCTTAATATTCATACTCTTGCCCATATTAAAGAGGGGTACGCCTGTATGATGGCCCAGTATCTGAAAAAAAACAGCGAGTATCGGTAAAATCCCTGGATGCTTAACCCTCAAATTCGATCATCGCCTTTATCACCCCATCCTCATAACCCGCCACCAAATCAAACGCCTCCTGGGATTCTCCCAGTGTATAACGATGGGTGGTCATAAAATCAACATCGACTTTACCTGAGGCGATCAGGTCGATAGCTTCCTGCACGCAGCCATTCTGTCGTCGAACATTGATCACGGTGATTTCCTTGCGACGCAGCTGGTCGATAATAAACGAAACACGCGGCTCACGCGGGATGCCGATCAGCATCAGCTTTCCGCCCGGCTTGAGCAGCGACACCGCGGTATCAAGCGTCTCCGGCTGTCCGGCGCATTCATAAACAACATCCATTCCCCCGGGCTGCTGATCTAGGATCGCCTCAACCGGATCAAGTTTATCGGGATTTCCAGACCAGGTCGCACCGGCCTGTTTCGCAATGTCAGCGCGGTAGTCCAGCTTATCCGTGACATAAGCAGAGCGTGTCGCTTTAGCCGAAGCGGCCAGCAGGACACTCAATCCGATAGGACCCGCACCGAGTATCGCAATGTCGGCTCCTTCGGTGATGGCAGATTGCTTAAC
>JAIPFO010000286.1 GCA_021736565.1 Phycisphaerae bacterium
AGCACGTAAGTCTTTACAAATGAATACCTTAAGCTACGTGTGGTCGATAAAAATGGTCTCGGATAAGTATATTTTATTGGTTCACCATAACGGTTTTATCAAAAGTCAATATTTACAAGGAAAAACAGCACCCAGACGTCAGGTTCAACGCTCAAAAATAGGGATGATGCTGGTGTCCACCATAATCCTCCTACAGCAAACAGATACCGTATTCTAACCTAAATTCCACTCAACAGCAATCAATTATTCCAGCATCCTTTGGTACTTTTTTATTTTATTCGCTGAAATGCGTCATGACAGGACCGCTGTCAGGGTGCATTGCCTGTCATTTCACCACTTCCGGCTTGAATCCGGCAGGAGCCCTTGTTCACATATCGCGATAAAACACGACTGAGAAAGGAGTTAGTCGCGAATAAACGTTTGGGGACGTCCCTTTTAACGGCGGCGTCAAAAGTCGTTATATGTTTCGGAAGATGATCTTTGAGATGCGGAAGATGAGCAAGAAAAATGTCCCTGCCACTGTCAGCATGAAAAATTACAGATCGACCCGTGCTTGTATCTGACCGATCAGATCTTGGGCGGCCTGGCGGGTGGTGGATTCTGCAATAATCCTGATAATGGGCTCGGTATTACTGGCACGCAATTGCACCCAGCCTTCGGGCAGATCGATGCGGATCCCATCTCGGGTATCGATTTTTGCCTCTGTCGAGGTGGCCTGAGCATAATGCTGCTTGACAGATTCTATGACGGATTTGGCCTTTTCCTGGGGGCAGGGGAATTTTGTTTTGATCATATTATAGCTGGGGATCTCTTTTACCAGCCCACTAAGCGTTTTGCCCGTTTCCGCCATGAGCTGCAGGACCAGCACGATCCCTACCAGGCTGTCGCGGACAAGAATGACTCGCAGGTCAATGATGCCACCGTTGCCTTCGCCGCCGATGATGCAATTTTCAGCGACCATGGTATTTGCGACGTGTGCCTCTCCGACGGGGGTTCGAATTACCTGGCAGCCTGCCTGGGCGGCGATATCGTCAATCATTCGCGAGGTTGAAAGGTTCACCGCCGCGGCCCCCTTTTGCTTACTGAAGATATACTTGGCGGCCAGGGCCAAGGTATATTCCTCGCCGATATAAGTGCCATTTTCGTCAATCAGGGCCAATCGGTCGGCATCGGGATCCTGGGCGAACCCGATATCAGCGGAATGTTTTTTAATTTCAGGTCCCAGTTCGGCCAGATTCTCAGCGGTGGGCTCAGGGGTATGAGCGAACAGGCCGTTTGGTTCATTGTTCAGATGAATCAATTCACAACCAAGCCTCTCCATTAATTGAGCGGTCACGGTGCAACCCGCCCCATTGATACTATCGAGAACCACTTTAAATTTCTTAGAAGCGATCAAATCCTTATCACATAACTGCAATACCGCCTCGATATGGACGGCATGGGTCTGACCATTCTGACTGAGCGAGCCAACGCCCAGCGAATCGCACACGTTAAACTGCTTGTCATAGTAACGCTGTTGAATCTGATGGACCTGATCTTCGGGAAAGGCGATACCATCACCCCGAATCAGTTTAATACCGTTCCACGGGACCGGATTATGTGAAGCGGTAACAATGATCCCACCGTCACAGTTAAGGCTTCGCCCCATCAGTGCCCCACCGGGGGTCGAGACAATGCCCAGATCGACAACATCACAACCGGAGGCCATCAGTCCAGAACTCACCGCCGCGGTCATCATGGGTCCGGAGGGGCGACTATCCCGGCCGACAGCAACACAAGGTCGTTGCCCAGTTTCTTTCTGCTCGACTAAAAACGAGCCAAAGGCCATGCCATACTCTGAAGCCTCTTTGGGCCCCAATGATTCGCCGATGATTCCCCGCAATCCGCTAATACTGATAATTAATGGTGCCATGACAACCTTGCCTTTCGTAGCTATTGACGCCAGGGTCATAAATGTTTTGAAGCCTGTTTTCTGCGTCTCAAAAGGGTGATTTCGAAATCGAAAATCAACTTTTGACGTTGGAATCCGTACAGAAAAACCCGCATGGACAAAGCCCATCCTGCCTCAGGGTCAATGGCAAATGGACATTTCCAGCTTTTCGATCAGAGGTTCGATATATGTTTCACGACGGCCGGCGGGACTTTCCCAGGCGACGGGCACCTCGTTATTTTTGAGATAGTTATTGACCTTTTTACAGGCCAGGATCACTGTGGCATGGTTTTTACCGCCCATAAACCGGCCGATTTCGGGGTAGCTCATGGTTGTATGCTTGCGAGAAAGGAACATGGTCAGTGATCGGGCCAGGCTGATCGTTCGGGTTTTACGGGAGGAATGGACGTCCGCTGTGGTCAATCCAAAATAGGTTGCCACGACCGATTCAATATCAGAAAGCTGCACCATGGGGTCAGCCCTGGCGATATGGTCATCCAGGGCTTCCCGGGCCAATGAGAGGGTGACGGGCACCTGGCCCATAGAGGCATAAGCCACCACTTTTAGCAATGCACCTTCTAGTTCCCGAACGTTCGCCCGGATATTATTGGCAATATATTCAAAAACCGGCTCGGGCACATGCTTATTCATACTGACAGAACGCTGACGCAGAATAGAACACCGCGTCTGGTAGTCGGGCGAATCAATTTTAACAACCATTCCGGAAACAAAACGATTGACCAGGCTGTCAGATAGTTGCCCGATCATTTTAGGATGGGCATCTGAGGCCAAAACCACCTGACGGGAGGTTGCGTCAATAGAATTAAAGGTGTGCAAAAACTCTTCCTGGGTCGCTTTTTTGCTCGCCAAAAAATGGACATCGTCAATAACCAGAAGATCATTCTGTCGAAATCGATGACGAAACTGGTCCAGGTTTCCCTTTTTCAGGCTCATGACAAACTGATTTGTAAATTCTTCCCCGGAGACATACATAAACTGGGATTGTGGCCGTTCTTTTCGCATTGCGTTACATATCCCCTGAAGGAGATGGGTTTTCCCCAGTCCGCAGGAGCCATGGATAAATAACGGATTAAAGTGAATTTTCGGTTCAGAAGCGACCATTTTTGCCGCATTATAGGCCAGACGATTACACGACCCAACGACAAAATCTCCCAGTTTCAGCCGCAAAGCCTGCTTGGCAGGTTGACGTTTTGGCTTTGTTTGACGTCGCTGACTTGACGGATTGGTACATTTAGCCACTGATTTGGCCTGGCTGTCCAGCTGGCCTCGCCGTTGACTGCCAAATAAGGCAGGGTCGATATTGAAAATCACCTTCATCGGCCTTTGCAGCACTTCGCTGACCACTTCGGTAATCTCCGATTCAAAATGGTTCTCAATCCAACCGCCAATGAAAAGATTGGGCACGCCGACCTTGACGTAATTATCTTCAACGGTCAGCCGCGTAGAATTTTTGAACCATATCTTGTATTTTTGCAATCCCACTCTCTGAGCGAGGGTTTCATTTATTTTGTCAACAATATCTATACATTCAACGTCCACTTCGTAACTCCCATGGTTTCGCCACTAATTACAATCCAGCACTCTACCACACCATAACCAATTCAACTTCTAAAAAGTACTATGACAGCACTGCCATATAAAACTAAATACTCGAATAGATTAAATGACAAATCATATACTCATCAGTCAAGTTTTATCTATATTAAGAATTCCCTCCATGGTTGCAATTAAAAATAACAGCTTTCTTATCCACACTGCTGGAGATAACGTCATAGCAATGAGTTACGTCAAAAAAAAAATTTAGAACCACAACTTTTACACTACGTAAACTACCTGTGGATAACATGTGGAAAGTTATTTCCCCGGACATTTCAATGACAAAATGGACAAAACCAGTTACCAGCGGGTTGAATAGTAGATGGCGTTACGACGGAAAAGCTCTTTAAATCCAAACCGGCGATATAACTTTAACGCGATATGATTTCGGTTGTCCACCGCCAGCGTAATGTTCTTTTTTCCATATTTCAGCACATTTTCCAGAAGATGTTTCAATAATATTTTCCCAAGGCCCCGGCCATGTACCTGGGGTACCAGCCCCATATAAGTTAATTCAATGGTCATATCATCGCTCAACGCCGATAAAAGCACAGCCCCGATCGGCTGGCCATCGAGCAACAGGATTTCCCATAACGCCGGGTCAAACTTACCGGCGGCCTTATGCGCCTCCATTGTTTCGTCCATATTCCGTAATCCCTCAAGCTCCGGACAATCGAGACTGTCAACATAGGATTGAGAAACAACATGCTTGAATAGCTCATGATGCTGGTGATCATACTCCTGCCAGCCCACGCCCTTGACTAAAGGCGATTGGGGAATCGGGGCATCCATCAGGCGATAAAGGTAGACAAGCTGGGTGAGGTCCTTAAATCCGCTACGCAGGCTGATTTCCTGGCTGATGACATCGTCAGTTTCCAGGAGCAGCTGTACTAGATTACAGCCATCGTCACAGGCCCACTGACGCATCTGGCGAAGGGCTTCAACGGCATATTCCTTGTCGGCGCCGCCCAGATGCGAAGCATTGGAGGTAAAAATAAAGGCCGAGTTGCCCTGGTGGGGGATAAAACAGCATGTAAAAATCACCCGGTCATCCTGGGTAACAACGATCTGACGGGAAAGATCATAGTGTTCCCGCCGGGCCATATCCTTGAAAGCCATCACCTTATTCGGGTCACGCATCATTATGGAACTGCCGGCATTGAGCAACACCGTCAGCGCCTCGTCAATTTCATTGTTATTTACACGGTGAATCTTGAGCATAAGGCCATTATAGCGATCCGGATCACATTTTCCACGTCTTTTTGGGACCGGCGTGATAAGTCCTTTGAAAGTTCCATTATCACAGTTCAAAGGCCATTTTTAAGCCCGACTGACCGGAACCCATTTCGTCAGACCGCGTCTAATGTAAAGTGAGTCATCGGAAAGAGGGGCATGTCGAGCTGACGGATAAATTGAACTGAGAGGGACCTCAAATACCCACATGACGCAGGTTTTATTTTTTTTCAGGCGTCGCTTCGGCATCCCTGCTCTTATT
>JAIPFO010000287.1 GCA_021736565.1 Phycisphaerae bacterium
CAGGTAGACCACCGCATGGATGGCCAGAGAGCAGGCGTCAGAAAATTTTAATATATTTGACATGGAGGGACTCCCGCGTCGTAAGTCGTTGTTTCGTTATTCACGTTGCCTTGGTGTTATTTTTTATAACAATCATTAAGCATACAAGTACTTATATACCTATATAATGAAAAAATCAAGAGTAAAAATGAAAAAAAATGAAAAAAATGGAAAATATTTCAGGAAAAGGAAAGAAGGGGGGCTGTGTTAGATTTATAAGTGATTGTAATATATAGACTTATATGTATCACTAGCCACCTTTGACTTTGAGGTCAAATATTGATGTGTTTGCCGGGGGGAAGCACCCTGCCATTACTTTTTTGGGGCAATGAGATTAACGGCCAGGGCTTCTTTTTTGCATCCAGCGAAGAGGTGCCGCCAACCGGGAGAAGGGCCAGGTCGATATTTTCCAGTGATTTCGTCTTGTCGGCCAGATCGGTATCACCCGCTTTGGCCCATGTTTGTGCCTTGCAGGGTTTAAAATAAATATGACAGGAATTCTATGGACGGTGCTTGGGGGAGTCAATACAATGTTGCCAGTGAAAATAAGGCCTAGCGAACGCTGGTATTTTAATTATATAGAAATTTGCTTTTAGGCAGAATTGGCCGTTCAGATAAATTATCAAAATTGGCTCTGCCAGATAAGCTCCAGCAAACGCTGGTATTTTAAGCGAAGTGTGTTATGACTCAATTATATCCATTATTTATTGATATCAGAAATCGTCTGATTGTTGTGATCGGTGGCGGCCAGGTTTCCGAGCGTAAGGTTTTGGCGCTTCTGGAGCGTGAGGCTTTGGTGCAGGTGATCAGTCCGGAATTGACCGCCGGGCTTGAATCGCTCGCTAAAAAGGGTGAGATCCAGGCCGTTCGCCGATGCTATCAGCCGGGTGATCTGGCAGGGGCGTGGCTGGTTATTGCTTCCAGTGACGACCAGGACGTCAATCGTCAGGTTTTTACCGAGGCGAACGAACAGCATGTCTTCTGTAATGTTGTGGATGTGCCGGAATTGTGTAGCTTCCATGTCCCCTCGGTGGTCCATCAGGGCGAACTGCAAATCGCCTCCTCAACCGGCGGGGCCAGCCCGGCGATGGCCAAGCGGATCCGCAAAGAACTCCAGCAGAAATTCGGCCCGCACTACGCAACATTCCTGGAGGTCATGAAAGAACTCCGCGAGCATGTAAAGGCGAAATATCCGGAAGATCAGTCGGTGCGGGGAAAAATTCTGGAAGAATTCGTCAATTCCGATGCCCTGGAATTATTGCAAGAGGGCAAGATACAGGAATTCGAACAATTGTTAGAAGAGTCTAAAGCAAAGTAAAAGGTATCCCTTCCAGTAAATAGCCTGAAAGATTAATAGGATGCCCAAATCAAAAGTCTTTATTCGTATCCGTTCACTTGTTTAAAAAACTTCCGCCGAAGGTCGCAGATCAGCCTTTGGATGGCGGTTACCTAAGCGGCCTGAAAGGCCAAAATACCTTAGCCCAGGGGAAACGAGCGAAGCGAGTGCCGCCCTGGGTATTAGAATGACCCAACCCGCATCTCCCTCCTCGCACCCGGCAGTCGCCAGACTGCCGGGTGCGAGGTGGGAGAAAAATTGCGTGAATACTTACCTTTTTTCGACTTTAAAATCACCCTTTAAGATGCGGAAAACGAGCTTCAAATCCCGAGCTATCGGGATATGTCGCTGGTGTCAATATATCCTGGCCCAGGGAAAGCGACGCAGCGAGTGACACCCTGGGTTGATGAAATAAGAGGAATCTATGACAGTTTTAGATCGTGGAATGCTTCAAATATATACCGGCAACGGCAAGGGCAAAACGACCGCCGCGTTTGGCCTGGCCTGGCGGATGCTGGGCGTCGGCGGCAAGGTCTATATATGCCAGTTCCTCAAGCCCTCCGGCCAGATCACCGGCGAAAGCGAGTTGGCCCGGCAATTTACCGGGGCGCTCACCCTGGACCGTCTGGAGCAGGATTGGAATATGAAAAAGGGCGTGGCAGACAAAGCGCAGGTGGCTGTGAATAAAAAAATAATTACCGCCAAGCTTAAAGAGATCCGCCATCTGGTCCAACAGGGTAAATACGACCTGGTGATATTGGATGAGATCGTCTTTTGCCTGAACAATAAACTCGCCAACCGCCAGGACCTCCAGGCAATTATTGATTCGCGGGCTCAACACGTGGAACTGGTTCTCACCGGCCGCGGGGCGGATGAAAAACTGATAGAGCAAGCCGATCTGGTCACTGAGATGCGACCCGTGAAACACCCCTTCAACAACGGCATAACCGCCCGGAGAGGGATTGAATTCTAAATCCTCAATCACCAGGTAACATAACCTTCCAGTTTGTGATTTAGTAAGCATTCACGCAATTGAAAAATAGTTTCCGCCGAAGGTCGCAGATCAGCCTTTGGATGGCGGCTTCCTATCCGCCCCAAAAGGCTAAGGTAACTTAGCCCGGGGCAAACGAGCGCAGTCCGCCGAAGGCGAAACACCCTGGGTTGATAAAACACTGTTTCCCTCCCCCCTCGGCCCGCTTGCGGACGCCAGCCCGTAAGCGGGCCGAGGAGGGAAAAGAAAATTCCATGAACGCAAAAATATTTATACTTGAAAACTTATAAACAGGCTTATATTATCAGGTGAAAGTATTTTGTATCGATATATGTTTTTAAACAAATAGGGCGCCGGCGTCATATCCCGATAGATCGGGATTTGATACCCGTTTTCCGCGTCTTAAAAGATGATGTTAAAGACAAAACGCCTTTTAACTCGGGAATAAAATAGGAGAAATAATATGAAAACAGAAGAGGCAATACGTTCACGTCGAGCGATTAAACATTTTGACGCAAGCCATAGCATGACCGAAGCGGAAGTGAATGAGCTTCTCTCTTTGGCCCTGCTTTCTCCGACGGCGTTCAATATTCAAAATTGGCGATATGTCGTTGTAACCGACCAGAAGCTAAGAACACAAATTAGAGAGGTCGCTTGGGATCAGGCACAGGTGACAGATGCGTCGTTATTCATTGTGCTATGTGCCGACCTGAAGTCCTGGGAGAAACAGCCCGGTCGATACTGGATAAATGCCCCAAAAGAGGTTCAGGAATTTATGCTTCCAGCTATCGAGACTTACTATCGAGGCAAAGACCAGGTCCAGAGAGATGAGGCAATGAGATCGTGTGGTATCGCCGCGCAAACACTAATGCTTGCCGCAAAATCGATGGGATATGATTCATGCCCCATGGATGGTTTCGATTTCAAAAAAGTTGCCGAACTTGTCCATCTTCCTGACGACCATGTGATTGCAATGTTTGTTGCAATTGGCAAGGGCACAAAAGAAGCCTGGCCGCTACCGGGTCAGCTTGAGCTGGATGAGGTAATTATCAAAAACAGGTTTGCATAGAAACATACTTTGATGGCCACGTCAAAAGTCAATTTTGCAGCGATATATCGCTCTTTAAGGCGTGGAAAATGGACTCTCGATCCCGGCTCGCCGGGATATGACCCTGGCGTCACCTTGGAGTTGCGGCAAAATGGTCACAAACAATAGTTGACGCCGGCGTCTTATTTGTTGCTCATAATTCGAACATATCCCATCGCCAAAACCTTTGGGACGATAATATATAGGTGAGACATAACTCTATGTATTATAGACGCTTACGGTGCGGAGACAGGAAAAGCAGGTTATTTTTCTGAAATATATATATATTTACACTTGGTCAATAGGGCAAATGGCTATATAATGGGTGAAATAGTAGGAAGTTTCGAGCGTAAATAGTTGTAACCCAAAATGTCACAAATGGATTGTACGGCCAAAATCGGCTTAAATATAACGCCGACAGGAACAGTGTTTGAAAACATTCCTGGTATACAGACTTTGAAGAAGAAGGATCTTATGCCGATCCACATAAAATCCCGGCGCGCCGGGAATAACGCTGGCGTCAATAATAAGCGTTCACGCAGTTGAAAAAAAAATTCCGCCGAAGGTCGCAGATCAGCCTTTGGATGGCGGTTTCCACCACGCCCAAAAGGAGCATGTCCTGACCACGGCGTGGACAAATAATAATAACCCCGGGTAAGCGCAGCGAAACCCGTGCCCGCCAACACAAACATTCTCCCTCCCCCTTACGGCGGGCGCTAGCCCGCTGTGAGGGGGGCGAAGTCCGTCAAAGCCAAAGGCACTCAGACAAATTGGATATTTGATAAAACACCCTGATATGAAAATATGAGACCTATTTCTTCACCCAACCAAAGGATGCACAATTATCATTAGATTTGGGCACTGGAAAGGACGAAAACTCATGATACAATGTAACATAGCACTTACCTTAATGATACCATTTCTGTTCAGCACAGTTTGCGCAGCGGTTATTCCCGACCTGAAGTCAGCTACACTGGAAATCAGAGGTAAGATAATTCCGCCCTCACGCGTCGTGCCGGTTGATCGCGGCGGGCACCTTGTGGATGACCTTATTGTTGCCATTCAGGAAGATCGCCTCACAGCCATTCGTACAACTGACGGCGGCGAGGCATGGACTACGCGATTCAAGGACGGTCGGTATCTCCAACTCATCGCGGCCGAACGCCAGATGCTATTCCTGCAGCAATGTGAAAGGAGGACTGGCAGACTGGGACGAAAACAATACCGAATTGTCAATCCGGGAGAGATCCAACGTGTTTCGACAAGAGACGGAAAATGGCTTCAGCCGTTGGTCACGGGAACTCCCCATTTGGGTAAAAAAACGCTGCAAACCCTCGCTGTGGTCACTTCCACAAACCGCGTCTTCGTTCTGGAGATGGATTCCAGGAACAGCGACTTACATGAAACTCAGATCAACTCATACCGGATATCGTGCTTTACGGGAGGGAAAACAAAGCCCCAGTGGCAGAAGAATTACAAGTCTGCCGGTGATGTTCCCTCTGTCGGTGTAGGAATCCTTTTTCAAGGAGATCCACTGTATGCGAAGTCAAAATTAAAGAGGTTATCTATTGTCGGCGATATA